>NZ_NKFM01000159.1:0-1023 GCF_002223085.1 Burkholderia sp. HI2714
GTGAGACGGTTTCCACACCAGTCCACGAACGCAGAACAGCCCGGCCTATGCTTCGGATCGTACATTCGTTTCTCACGCTCGAACAGCATCTTCGCGCCATCGTCACCACGCCCCGGTCCTACCATCCCGAGCGCTGCCCGCACTGCGGCCGCGCCTGCCTGTGGGCGCACGGCTTCTACGAACGCAAGGCCGACCGCAGCTCGGGCGGCGCCCTGAACTCCGTGCCCGTGCCGCGCTATTGCTGTGCCGCCTGCGGGCGAACTTGCTCGCGCCTGCCGCTCTGTATCTGCCCCCTGCGCTGGTACGGCTGGGCGCTGCAGCAACTCGTGCTTGCGCTGATCTTCTTCGGCGTGTCGCTGCGCCGCACCGCGGCCGTGATCGGTGTCGATCGCCACACCGTACGGCGCTGGTGGTGCTGGCTCGTCCGGTGCAGCAACGACTTCGCCTTTGCCTTGCGCAGCCGCTTCCCAGACCTGGGCCGCACGGCCGACACCGCCTCCTTTTGGCACGCCTGCTTCGCGCTTATGCCGCTGTCGCGCGCGATGGCCTGGCTCGATCTCGACGGCCTCGATGTCCCATGATCCGTTGAAGTCGGCACTGCGCGCGACGTCCTGCCAGGTGCGGTAACGGGCACCCCACACAGTCTGCCCACTGCCGCCGGCCCGGCATCCGGCGTTTCATGACGTCTCCTTCAACTTCAACGGAGACTTCATGCACGACATCGATCCCATGGCCCTGTTCCGGCTGTCCGTGCTCGGCCCCATCGTGAGCCGCGAGCGGCTCGAACGCGGCGAGCTGCTGCAGCTGCTGCGTCAGCTCGCCCGTCAGGAGTACGCGATCCCCGGCACACGCCGGCGCCATATCAGCGAGCGCACCTTGCAGACGTGGTACTACGCCTGGCGTCGCGACGGCGTCTCAGGCCTGGCCAGCCGGCCCCGGGCCGACACCGGCCGCTCGAAGCTGCCCGAGTCCGTACAGGCCGCCGTGCTGGCCGCCAAACGCGAGAACCCGCAACGCTCTGTA
>NZ_NKFM01000160.1:0-996 GCF_002223085.1 Burkholderia sp. HI2714
CCCGTCACAAGCGCCGGTACAAGGTCACGACGGATTCGAAGCACAAGCTGCCGGTCGCGCCAAACCTGCTGAGCCGGGATTTCGCACCGGCGGCCCCGAATCAGGTCTTCACGTCCGACATCACGTAGGGGAGGCTTCAGAAAACGGAAAATATTGCACGCTAAGGCCGGCCCGGGCGTACTACGTTCGTCCGAACGCCTGATTGATCTCTCGTGCGCGCAGGATATCGTCGCCGTGCAGGTACATTGATGTTGTCGCGATCGACGCATGGCGCAAATTATCGCGAACCGTCGTCAATCCAGCGCCACGAGCAAGGGCGTGGCTGGCATGGCTATGACGCATCCAGTGGGGGCTTGCGAGCAAACGTCAATTGTGGTGTATGCGGACCGATCGGCATGATCAGGCGGCCAGCGGTTGAGGAGCCGGTGTGCTCTCAATCACCGGGGTTCCGTCTTTGAAGGCAACGCCCTTCAGAAGCGGCTCGATCTTGTCAGCGCCGCGGATCTTTCTCCACGACTGCTCGGCCGCCTCAATCAGCTTGAACGCCATTCCAAGGAACGTCGCGCGCGACAGGCAGTTGCGCGTGCGCGACGTGCGATGACGCACCGTCGCGAACGTCGACTCGATCGGGTTCGTGGTGCGCACGTGCTGCCAGTGCTCCGCCGGGAAGTCGTAGAACGCGAGTAGCGCGTCGTGATCCTTGCTCAGCTTCTCCACGGCCTTCGGATACTTGGTCGGACATGCGAAATTCAGGCGGTCGTTTCGAGCTGCGCGCAACGCGACCTCGTCGCGAGTTGAATCGCGCGCGTCAACACCGCCGCCCATCGAAATGGCAAGTGCATGGGTACGCCAACCCGTAATTGCCGGGTTATGGTGAGGTAATAATGCGCGAAAGCCGCACTTTTGACGCACCGAAGCAAGCGCAACAAGACTGGCCCGATGCCCAGTCGGGCAATCGCGCGCAGCAACCAGCGCAGGTTGAAGCCCGTTGCGCAC
>NZ_NKFM01000161.1:0-984 GCF_002223085.1 Burkholderia sp. HI2714
GAGGAGTTGACCTTGCAACAGTTGTCGATCAACCACTGGCACCAAGACATCCGCACGCGGGGGGCGGGCGTGCTGATGCTTGGACAGCGACTCAAGGTTCCGGTGATTGCCAAGCGTCTGGGCGTCAGTGAACAAGCGGTCTACAACTGGTCGCATGCGTGGCGTGATTGTGGCGTTGCGGGTCTGCTGGGCGGGCACAAAGGCGGCCGGCCGCGCGCCATGAACGATGAGATGATCGCGGCCGCAGTACGCATCGCGGCGGCTGAACCACTGACGCGCGCAGACATTTTCGCTCGACTCGAAGCCGAGTTCGGCCCGCTCAAC
Organism: Burkholderia sp. HI2714; assembly: GCF_002223085.1. NCBI lineage: Bacteria > Pseudomonadati > Pseudomonadota > Betaproteobacteria > Burkholderiales > Burkholderiaceae > Burkholderia > Burkholderia sp. HI2714. The sequence goes on from NZ_NKFM01000161.1 coordinate 325, forward strand.
TGGCACCATCTCGATACCCTGAGCAATGCCCTCAAAAGCGCGGGGCTGACCTTCAAGCGCAATCGTTTGTCGCTCAAAAAAAGCGTAACGAAGAGGAGTTTGCGATGAAACGGGCCACTCTCGAAAAATTGCAGCGAGCCGCTCGCGAGGCCGCGATTCGCTTGTTGTTTCTGGACGAGGCCGGGTTTTGCGGCTCGCCCCCGGTTCAGCGAAGTTGGTCACCACGAGGCCTGCCCCATGCGATCGAGCCCAATACGCATACCCGACGCAGCGTGCTCGGGGCGCTCGATTTCGGACCCAACAAACTGATCCATGCTTCGCGGGCCGGCACGGTAAAGGGCGCGGACGTCGTGCGCTTCATCGACAACTTGCTTGCCGATAGCGACGACCGACCCACCGTGATCGTGCTCGACAACGCGAGCATTCACCACGGCACTGACGAGGCGACGCGCGACCGCTGGCTGATGGACCACCAAGCACTCCTGTTCTATCTGCCGCCCTACAGCCCCGAGCTAAACAAGATCGAAATCGTCTGGCGACATCTGAAATATCGATGGCGATGCTTCGCCACCTGGACCAAGAAAACCATCGATGCCGAATTGGCCGACCTACTGGCCGGGTACGGCATCAAATATCAAGTCAGTTTTTCGTGAACACTTA
>NZ_NKFM01000162.1:0-929 GCF_002223085.1 Burkholderia sp. HI2714
GTGATCCGCGCGGTGCTGGAGCGTGCGGGCGTGAAGCCCGAGCAGGTCAGCGAAGTGATCATGGGCCAGGTGCTGACGGCCGGTTCCGGGCAGAACCCGGCACGGCAGTCGCTGATCAAGGCCGGGCTGCCGAGCGCAGTGCCGGGGATGACGATCAACAAGGTGTGCGGCTCGGGCCTGAAGGCCGTGATGCTGGCGGCGAACGCGATCGTCGCGGGCGACGCGGAGATCGTGATCGCGGGCGGCCAGGAGAACATGAGCGCGTCGCCGCACGTGCTGCCGGGCTCGCGCGACGGGTTCCGGATGGGTGACGCGAAGCTCGTCGACACGATGATCGTCGACGGCCTGTGGGACGTGTACAACCAGTACCACATGGGCATCACGGCGGAGAACGTCGCGAAGGAGTACGGAATCACGCGCGAGGAGCAGGACGCGTTCGCGGCGCTGTCGCAGAACAAGGCGGAAGCCGCGCAGAAGGCCGGCCGCTTCGACGACGAGATCGTGCCGGTGGCGATTCCGCAACGCAAGGGCGAGCCGCTGCAGTTCGCCACCGACGAATTCGTGCGTCACGGCGTGACGGCGGAATCGCTGGCCGGGCTGAAGCCGGCGTTCTCGAAGGACGGCTCGGTGACGGCGGCGAACGCGTCGGGGCTGAACGACGGCGCGGCGGCGGTGCTGGTGATGTCGGCGCAGAAGGCGGCGGCACTCGGCCTGACGCCGCTGGCGCGGATCAAAGCGTACGCGAACGCGGGCGTGGACCCGAGCGTGATGGGCATGGGGCCGGTGCCGGCATCGCGCCGAGCGCTGGAGCGCGCGGGCTGGACGCCGGGCGACCTGGACCTGATGGAGATCAACGAGGCGTTCGCGGCGCAGGCGCTGGCGGTGCACAAGCAGATGGGCTGGGACACGTCGAAGGTGAACGTGAACGG
>NZ_NKFM01000163.1:0-902 GCF_002223085.1 Burkholderia sp. HI2714
GCGCTGCTGTCGATCCAGATCTACCAGGGCGATCTCGCGCGCGCCGATTCGGCGTTCTTCCTCAAGTACTTCCTGTCGAGCCAGTCGGCCATCCTGTGGATGAGCGCGCTGTTCGTGCTCGCGACGATCTTCTACTGGATCGGCTTGCTCGCGCGTTCGGAGTCGGGTTCCGCGATCGGCCAGAAGCTCACGTGGGTCGCCGTGCTGATGGGCTTCACCGGCCTGATGGTGCGCTGGTACGAGTCCTACCTGATCGGGGCGGACGTCGGGCACATTCCGGTGTCGAACCTGTATGAAGTGTTCGTGCTGTTCAGCCTGATCACCGCGCTGCTCTATCTGTATTACGAAGGCCACTACGGCACGCGCGCGCTCGGCGCGTTCGTGCTGCTGGTGATCAGCGCGGCCGTCGGCTTCCTGATGTGGTACTCGGTCGCGCGCGACGCGCAGCAGATCCAGCCGCTCGTGCCGGCGCTGCAGAGCTGGTGGATGAAGATCCACGTGCCGGCGAACTTCATCGGCTATGGCAGTTTCGCGCTGTCGGCGATGGTGTCGGTCGCGTACCTGATGAAGGAGCGCGGCGTGCTCGCCGATCGCCTGCCGACGCTCGACGTGCTCGACGACGTGATGTACAAGTCGATCGCGGTCGGTTTCGCGTTCTTCACGATCGCGACGATCCTCGGCGCGCTGTGGGCCGCCGAAGCCTGGGGCGGCTACTGGAGCTGGGACCCGAAGGAAACCTGGGCGCTGATCGTGTGGCTCAACTACGCGGCGTGGCTGCACATGCGCCTGATGAAGGGCCTGCGCGGCACGGTGGCCGCATGGTGGGCGCTCACGGGCCTGCTCGTGACGACCTTCGCGTTCCTCGGCGTCAACATGTTCCTGTCCGGGCTGCACAGCTACGG
>NZ_NKFM01000164.1:0-891 GCF_002223085.1 Burkholderia sp. HI2714
TCCGAATCCTTGAAGGACCGTATCGACGTCTTCTTCAAGGGTTTGGATGTCACGCGCCTTGAAGGCCAGCCACTCATATTTCATCTTGTGCCACAGTTTCTCGATGCGATTGAGCTCCGGGCTGTAGGGCGGCAAGAAGTACAGCGTCAAGCCTTGCTCCTGCAACAACTGGAGATACGGCCGCAGTGCTTTGGCCGTGTGGACCGAAGCATTGTCGAGAATCACGATGAGTGGCTTCCCGACGTGTTCGGCCAACAAACCGAGGAACCCAGCAAACAGCATCGCGGTCATCGTTTCCCACAATTTCACCGCAAATAGCCCACCCGAGGACAGTAACGCACCGACCACGTTCAGACGTTTGCCGCGTCGCGCTTCGATCATGTGTCGCTCTCCGACTGGCGTCCAGGCGCTTCGATTCGGTTGTGCCTGCGCGAAGCCAACTTCGTCGACGTAAGCGAGTTCGATTTCGCCGCGCTGGGCTTGCTGGACCAGCTCCCCAATGTCAGCCTGGGCTTGTCGAAACCGCTGTTCGTTGCGTTTTTTTTAAACTATGCCGGGTGCGCTTCCACACCAAACCTGCTCGCCTGAGCGCTCCGGTCAGCGTATTGCGATGCACCCGTACGCCGAACTGTTCTTCGAGTCGGGCTAACAGCGCCGGTGCCGTCAGCGCTTCTTCCGACGCCCATACCTTCAACTGCTCGAGCTGCTCCGGCGACAGTTTCGATGGCGCACCACTACGCGGGCCATCCGGCAGACTCGCCATGCCTTTCTCCAGCCACCGATAGCGCCTCTCATACACCGCCTCCAACGTCAGTTCCTGTCGTCTGGCGATCTCTTTCGCTCGCACGCCGTCGCTGAACATCAGAATCGTCCGCGACCGGTCTCGTATTC
>NZ_NKFM01000165.1:0-888 GCF_002223085.1 Burkholderia sp. HI2714
GTCACGCACGGCTTCGACCACCGTCTTCCTCAGGTACGCCTGCGTCGCCTGATCCAACTTTCGGGCATCAGTTTTCGTCTTCATACCCGTATAACGCACCACGAACTATTTGGTGCACTCGTCAGTAAGAAGAGGTAGCCCGGGATGCCTCTTCCGATGCGCCCAGACTTATCAAGAGCCGAAATATGGATCACAGAAGCTGGCCGGACCAACACATTTGTTTTGATCCATAGTCGAATCTGCAGACTGTGCTGCGCGAGTGCGCTCGTTGGTCGATTTTCCCCTAGGGGTGACCTGCTCGGCCCCTTGGGAGCGCTCTTTCATACGCTTTTCGTGCAGCTTTGCCATCATTTCCTGAACGTGCCTCGGGTAGTGTGGATCCTCCACCGTGGAGCGGTACCCTAAAGCGTGAAGCTCTGCTAGTTCGGCCTTGACCTCATCACGCGTGAGCCCCTTAGCATTTACTGACGGAATAAGTGCATAGGACAACGAAGAAATAAGGATAGCGGCAGTCAATAGCTTGGAGGTCATGATGTTCCTTTCGGTTGATGTGAATCAATAATACCTTACAACCGCATTACATTTAGCAATCTTCATGAGGGGTGCGACGTTCCGACGCGGCTGCATTTTGAGGCCGGCCGGAAAAAATGGAAGTAAGCGTCCCGCGAACCCGCACTTATGGATGTGAAGGAAACGAGGTACAGGTAGCGTTTTCAGCTTGCTGGAGACGCGATGGACTGGGTTTTGCACATCGAAGCGGCGGCGTGGTTCAGAAACCGCCGATTTTGGGTAACACGGACGAGCGGATACCCGCCGTGTATGAGGACGGCGTTGAAGGAAGCAGTGCGAATCAGATCGAGGGATCCGACCTTTGACGATCAGCCCCGA
>NZ_NKFM01000166.1:0-873 GCF_002223085.1 Burkholderia sp. HI2714
GCAAAGCGGCCGGCAATTCCAGGTCGAGTCGGATGAAACCGTGCTGGCGGCCGCGCTGCGCCAGAACGTCCATCTGCCGTACGGCTGCAAGAACGGCGCGTGCGGCTCCTGCAAGGGCCAGATCGTGTCGGGCCAGATCGAACAGGGCCCGCACGCCGCGTCGGCGCTGTCCAACGACGAGCGCACGCGCGGCCTCGCGCTGCTGTGCTGCTCGAAGGCGCAGTGCGACCTCGAAATCGACGTGCGTGAAATCGCCGGCGTCGACGGCGTGCAGGTCAAGAAGCTGCCGTGCCGCATCGCCGCGCTCGAGCGCAAGGCCGACGACGTGATGGTCGTGAAGCTCCAGTTGCCCGCCAACGAACGCCTGCAGTATCTCGCGGGCCAGTACGTCGAGTTCATCCTGAAGGACGGCTCGCGCCGCAGCTACTCGATGGCGAACGCGCCGCACGAGGAAGGCCCGATCGAGCTGCACATCCGCCACATGCCGGGCGGCAAATTCACCGACCACGTGTTCGGCGCGATGAAGGAGCGCGACATCCTGCGCTTCGAAGGCCCGCTCGGCACGTTCTTCCTGCGTGAAGATTCCGACAAGCCGATCGTGCTGCTCGCATCGGGCACCGGCTTCGCGCCGATCAAGGCGATCATCGAGCACGTGAAGCACACGGGCATCACGCGCCCGATGACGCTCTACTGGGGCGCGCGCCGCAAGAAGGACATCTACCTCGGCGAACTCGCCGAGCAGTGGGCACGCGAGATCCCGAACTTCAAGTACGTGCCGGTGCTCTCCGAGCCGGACGCCGGCGATCAATGGACGGGCCGCACCGGCTTCGTCCATCGCGCGGTGATCGAGGATCTGCCCGATCTGTCGGGCCA
>NZ_NKFM01000167.1:0-847 GCF_002223085.1 Burkholderia sp. HI2714
CCGCTTGCGGTGCTCGCGACGCGCATGCCGTGGGCGCAGCTCGAAGCTACGATGGCGCCGCTGTTCGCGCATCGCAATCGTGAAGGCATTGCTGCGCAGGTGATCGATCTGTTCGGCGCGACAGCGCAACTTGCCGGCGCGGGCGTGAGCGCAGCGGGCCGACCGCGGTTGCCGATTCGCCGCATGCTCGGGTTGCTCTACTTGAAGCACGCGTTCAATGAGAGCGACGAGTCGGTGTGCGAGCGCTGGGCGGAGAACGTGTACTTTCAGTACTTCTGCGGCGAGGAATACTTTCAGCCGCGGCTGCCGTGCGATCCGACCAATTTGGGACGCTTTCGCCAGGTGCTCGGCGAAGCCGGCGTCGAGGAGCTGCTGGCAACGACGATCGCGGCGGCGGCAAACATGAAGATGGTCGAGCCTTCCGAATTCGAGGCGGTGATCGTCGATACGACCGTCCAGGAGAAGGCCGTCGCGTTTCCGACCGACAGCCGGCTGCTGGAAGTGGCGCGTGCGAAGCTGGTGAAGCTGGCGCAACGTGCCGGGCTGACGCTGAAGCAGACGTACGAGCGCGAAGGCAAGATACTGCGCCGTCGCGCCGGCGGCTACGCGCACGCGAAGCAGTACAAGCGGCTGCGCCGTGTCCTCAAGCGACAGCGCACCGTGCTCGGCCGGTTGTTGCGCGACATCGGGCGCAAGATGGCGGCGGCCACTGAAGTGCATCAAGCGACGCTGAAGGTTTGGCTCGAACGGGCATGGCGGATCTGCCGCCAGCAGAAGAAGGACAAAAACAAGCTGTATGCTCTGCATGCGCCGGAAGTCGAATGCATCTCGAAAGGCAAAGCGCGCC
>NZ_NKFM01000168.1:0-748 GCF_002223085.1 Burkholderia sp. HI2714
CTGGCGTCGCGACGGCGTCTCAGGCCTGGCCAGCCGGCCCCGGGCCGACACCGGCCGCTCGAAGCTGCCCGAGTCCGTACAGGCCGCCGTGCTGGCCGCCAAACGCGAGAACCCGCAACGCTCTGTAGTCGGACCTGCAAAACGTAGTTGAACCAAACCCGGCAAGGGATTGCAGGGAGTCGGATGTGCTGCGAACTCCCAGAGCGAATATCGGCGTGGTTCACTGCAGGGTTACACGAGGCGGGGCGCGGTGAGGTCGCGATGGTCGATAATCGGCGCTCACTTTTCACTGAGGGGCGCGGATGAATCGATTGGCTGGCGCGGCGGCGCAACTGCCTGGGGAAACACGTAAGCACCTGGCGGTGCGGGCCTTGGCGGGCGGGCTCACGATCCGCGCGCTGGCTGATGGGCACGGCGTGAGCCGCAAGTTCGTCTACCAGCAGAAGCATAAGGCCCGTGCGGCGCTGGATGATGCCTTCACGCCCGCGCCCGAGGCAGCCGAGCCGGTGCTGGGCACGCTGCCGGTCACGGCACGCTGGCTGCGCCAGGTGATCGTCGCGCTCACGCTGAGCTGCCGCAGTTCGTATCGTGGCGTGGTCGAGTTTGTGCGCGACCTGCTGTTATGTCGCGACCTGTACGAGAATCGGCGTCGCGAGATATTCGGCGTGAGACAGCGGCAGGTGTCGCGCGTTCGGCGAGAAGAAATGCACTGCAGTTGAGCGCGAGACATGATGGGCCGCATGGCATG
>NZ_NKFM01000027.1:0-186495 GCF_002223085.1 Burkholderia sp. HI2714
GGTTGTTCTTCAGCGCGATCTCGATCAGCCGCTGCAGGCGCGGATCGACGAAGAACTCGCGCCAGCCGATGGCGGTCGCAGCTTGCCCGTTCGCGCTGCGCGCGCCGGCCGCACCCGGCTGCGTCGCGTAGACGCCGCCGGCCGGGTACGCCTGCGCGACGGGCGCATCGGGCCGCTTGTAATGCGGCGCCATCGTGCAGCCCGTGGCAAAGAGCGCGACCGCGATTGCAGTCAAAGCGTGTTTTTGCATCATCACTGTCCCTTGTTGCCTTCGTCGCCGTTGCCCGGCTTCTCTTCGTGGTGCGAGTGCTCCTGAGCCAGGCGCAGCGCCTCGTCGACGTCTTCCTTCTCGCCGCTGAAGATCGCGCGGATCTTCACGAAGAACATCGGGATCATGAAGATCGCGAGGAACGTCGCCGTGATCATCCCGCCGATCACGCCCGTACCGATTGCGTGCTGGCTGGCCGAACCCGCGCCGTTGCTGATCGCGAGCGGCATCACGCCGAGAATGAACGCGAGCGACGTCATCAGGATCGGACGCAGCCGCAGGCGCGCCGCTTCCAGCGCGGCCTCGATCGGCCCCATCTTCTCCGTCATCTGCAGTTCGCGCGCGAACTCCACGATCAGAATCGCGTTCTTCGCGGACAAGCCCACCGTGGTCAGCAGGCCGACCTGGAAGAACACGTCGTTCTCGAGGCCGCGCATCGTTGCCGCAAGCAGTGCGCCGATCACGCCGAGCGGCACCACCATGATCACCGAGAACGGGATCGACCAGCTTTCATACAGCGCCGCGAGACACAGGAACACGACGAGGATCGAGATCGCGTACAGGATCGGCGCCTGCGAGCCGGACTGGATTTCCTGGAACGACAGGCCGGTCCACGAATAGCCGATACCGACCGGCAGCTTCTTCGCGATCTGTTCCATCGCAGCCATCGCCTGACCGGTCGACTTGCCCGGTGCGGCCTGACCCTGGATTTCCATCGCCGACACACCGTTGTAGCGCTCGAGCTTCGGCGAACCGTACGTCCAGTGACCGGTCGCGAACGAACTGAACGGCACCATCCCGCCCGACCCGTTGCGCACGTACCAGATGTTCAGGTCTTCCGGCGTCATCCGGAACGGTGCGTCTGCCTGCACGTAGACCTTCTTGATCCGGCCGTCGGTATCCAGGAAGTTGTTCACGTACTTCGACGCCCAGGCGATCGAGAACGTCTGGTCGATCGCATCCGCCGTCACGCCGAGCGCGTTCGCCTTCTCGCGGTCGATGTCGACCTTGTACTGCGGCGTATCGTTCAGGCCGTTCGGACGCACACCCTGCAGCGTCGGATCCTTCGAGGCCATCCCGAGCAGCTGGTTACGTGCGGCCATCAGCGCATCGTGGCCGAGACCCGCGTTGTCCGTCAGCTCGAAGTCGAAGCCGGCGGCGGTGCCGAGTTCGGGAATCGACGGCGGGTTGAACGGGATCACGATCGCGTCCTTGTAGCCCGCGTAGCGCCCGAACATCCGGCCGATCAGCGCCTGCACCTTCTGGTTCGCATGCTGACGCTGCGCGTAGTCCTTCAGGCGAACGAACACGAGACCGGAGTTCTGGCCACGGCCGGCGAAGCTGAAGCCGTTGACCGTGAACGCCGATTCGACGATTTCCTTCTCGTCCTTCAGCAGGTAGTCGGAAATGTTCGCGAGCGTCTTCGCGGTCGTTTCCTGCGTCGAGCCCGACGGCGTCTGCACGATCACGAACATCAGGCCCTGGTCTTCATCCGGCAGGAACGACTTCGGCAGACGCACGAACAGCAGGCCGACCGCGACGATCACGACCAGGTAGATGATGAGCCAGCGGCCCGAGCGCTTGATCACGTGGTGCACGCCGACGTGGTACTTGTCGCGGCTGTTGTTGAACGTGCGGTTGAACCAGCCGAAGAAGCCCTTCTTCTCTTCGTGATGCCCTTGCGGGATCGGCTTGAGGATCGTCGCGCACAGTGCCGGCGTCAGAATCAACGCGACGAGCACCGACAGCACCATCGCCGACACGATCGTCAGCGAGAACTGACGATAGATCGCGCCGACCGAGCCGCCCGAGAACGCCACCGGCACGAACACCGCCGACAGCACGAGCGCCACGCCGACGAGTGCGCCGGTGATCTGGCCCATTGCCTTGCGGGTCGCCTCCTTCGGTGACAGGCCCTCTTCCGCCATCACCCGCTCGACGTTCTCCACCACCACGATCGCATCGTCCACCAGCAGGCCGATGGCGAGCACGAGGCCGAACATCGACAGCGTGTTGATCGAGAAGCCCACCATCGACATGATCGCGAACGTGCCCAGCAACACGACCGGCACCGCGATCGTCGGGATGATCGTCGCCCGCAGGTTCTGCAGGAACAGATACATCACGAGGAACACCAGCACGATACCTTCGAGCAGCGTCTTGACCACTTCCTCGATCGACAGCTTCACGAACGGTGTCGTGTCGTACGGGTACTTCACGACGAGGCCGTGCGGGAAGAACGGCGCCAGTTCGTCGATCTTCGCGCGCACGGCCTTCGCGGTCGCCAGCGCGTTCGCGTTGGTCGCGAGCTGGATACCGAGTGCCGCGGTCGGCTGACCGTTGTACTTCGTGTCGAAGTTGTAGTTTTCGCCGCCGAGTTCGAGCTTCGCGACATCCTTCAGGCGAACCTGCGAGCCGTCCTGGTTGACCTTCAGCAGGATGTTGCCGAACTGCTCGGGCGTCTGCAGCAGCGTCGATTCGGTGATCGTCGCCTGCAGCATCGTGCCCGGCGTGGACGGCGTGCCGCCGATCTGGCCGCCTGCGATCTGCACGTTCTGCGCGGAGATCGCGGTCGACACGTCGACCGGCGTGAGGCCGTAGTTCGTCAGCCGGGTCGCATCGAGCCAGACCCGCATCGCGTACTGCGAGCCGAACAGCGTGACGGTACCGACGCCGTTCAACCGGCTGATCGGGTCCTTCACGTGCGACGCCACGAAGTTCGCGAGGTCGTACTTGTTCATGCTGCCGTCTTCGGAGTTGAAGGCGAGCACCAGCAGGAAGCTGCTGCTCGACTTCGTCACCGAGAGGCCGAGCTGCTGCACGACCTGCGGCAGAATCGGCGTCGCGAGCGACAGCTTGTTCTGCACCTGGACCTGTGCGATGTCGGCGTTGGTACCCGGCGCGAAGGTCAGCGTGATCGTCGCGTTGCCCGAGTCGTCACTGGTCGACGACATGTACAGGAAGTTGTCGAGACCGCTCATCTGCTGCTCGATCACCTGCGTCACCGTGTCTTCCACCGTCTTCGCGGAAGCGCCCGGATAGTTCGCGGTGATCTGGATCGAGGGCGGCGCGATCGTCGGATACTGCGAGATCGGCAGCGTGAAGATCGCCGCAACCCCGGCCAGCATCAGGATGATGGCGATCACCCACGCGAAGATCGGGCGATCGATAAAAAACTTTGCCATGAAACAGGCTCCCTGTTATTGCGCGCTCGAAGCAGCGGCAGCACTCGCCGGCGCGGCGCCCGATGCGGCGGCACCGGAAGCAGCAGCGGCGCCGGAACCGGCGGCAGCCGGCGCGGCGGTGGCGGCGGCGCCCGATGCGGCTCCGGCCGCCGGTGCGAGCTGTGCCGGTACCGACTTCACGGTCGCACCCGGGCGCACCTTCTCGCCGCCCTGCACGATCACGTGGTCGCCCGCCTGCAGACCGCCTTCGACGATCCAGTTCGGGCCCTGCATACCGGTGGTCTTCAGCGGACGCGGCTCGACCTTGTTGCTGGCGTTCACCACCATCGCGATCGCCTGGCCCTTCTGGTCATGCGTGACGCCGATCTGCGGCACCAGGAACGCGTTCTCGTTCACGCCTTCCTCGATCCGTGCGCGCACGAACATGCCCGGCAGCAGCACGCGGCCCGGGTTCGGGAACACCGCGCGAATCGTCACCGAACCGGTGGCCTGGTCGACCGTCACGTCCGAGAACTGCAGCTTGCCGGCTTCCGAGTAGGTCTTGCCGTCTTCCAGGATCAGCGACACCTTCGCGGCGCCCGGGCCGCTCGTCTTCAGGCGGCCGCTCTGCACGTCCTGGCGCAGCTTCAGGCCTTCGAGGCTCGACTGCGTAAGGTCGACGTACACCGGATCGAGCTGCTGCACCGTCGACATCAGCGTGGCCTGGCTCGCCTGCACGTATGCACCCGGCGTCACTTGCGAAATGCCGACGCGGCCGGTGATCGGCGACACGACGTCGGTATAGCCGAGGTTGATCTGCGCGGTATCGACCGCCGCCTTGCCGGCCGCGACGTCCGCCGCAGCCTGGCCCTGCGTGGCCACCGCGTTGTCGTAGTCCTGCTTGCTGACCGCGTTCGCGGCCACCAGCACCTTGTAGCGCGCGACCAGTGCGTTCTGCGTGACGAGGTTCGCCTGCGCCTTCGCGAGCGTTGCCTTCGCGCTGTTCAGTGCGGCGACGTACGGCGCCGGATCGATCTTGTACAGACGCTGGCCGGCCTTGACGTCGGTGCCTTCGGTGAATTCACGACGCAGCACGATGCCGTCGACTCGTGCGCGCACCTGCGCGACGAGGAATGCGCTGGTGCGGCCCGGCAGTTCGCTGAAGACCGGTACGGCTTGCGGTCGGACGGTGACGACGCCGACTTCCGGCGTTTGCGGCGGCGGTGCCGATTCTTTTTTCCCGCACGCGGCCAGGAAAACGGCGGCCGTCGCGACAGTGATTAAGCGGTATGGAACCCGTTCGACGCGCATGGAGCGACCTCTGTGTATAACCAATGGAATAAGTGCCGCACCCGACCGGAGCGAGCGCAACACGGATGCGCCTCACGGCGCAGATCGAACACCTGAAATACTGGACTGCTAGATACAGCAAGCGGCACGAAACCTCCGTGCCGACAGGTTGCCCCGCACTGCGGACTGGTACTTTGGCGGGAATCAGCAGAGTGGGATATTAACTGATTGCCACTTGGGTCATTCGATCGTAGGGTGGTATTGTATATACATTCATGAATGTATGTAAAAAGCCCGTTTGTGCCCGCCCGCTGTCCAGTCTTACAGATTGTTACCAGCCGCAAGCATAGCCAGTCTATATGACTGCGCAGAGGGTTGCAGACCCTATATTCACCTACGATCATTCCAATCAGGCCTGCACATGGTCAGACGTACCAAGGAGGAGGCGCTCGAGACGCGTAACCGCATTCTCGACGCCGCCGAACACGTGTTCTTCGAGAAGGGCGTGTCGCACACGTCGCTCGCGGACATCGCCCAGCATGCCGGCGTGACGCGCGGTGCGATCTACTGGCATTTCGCGAACAAGAGCGAACTGTTCGACGCGATGTTCGACCGCGTGTTTCTGCCGATCGACGAGCTGAAGCGGATGCCGCTCGACGCGCCGGGCGGCAATCCGCTCGAGAAGATCCGGCAGATCCTGATCTGGTGCCTGCTCGGCGTGCAACGCGACGCGCAGTTGCGCCGCGTGTTCAGCATCCTGTTCATGAAGTGCGAGTACGTCGCGGATCTCGAGCCGCTGCTCCAGCGCAACCGTGCGGGCATGAGCGAGGCGCTGCACGCGATCGATGCCGATCTCGCGGGGGCCGTGCGGCTCAAGCTGCTGCCCGAGCGGCTCGATACCTGGCGCGCGACGCTGATGCTGCACACGCTCGTCAGCGGTTTCGTGCGCGACATGCTGATGCTGCCCGACGAGATCGACGCCGAGCAGCATGCGGAAAAGCTCGTCGACGGCTGTTTCGACATGCTGCGCTTCAGCCCGGCGATGCTGAAGAACGGCGACTGACCGCGCGACGAGCGCTCGCTTGTGGTGTTTGTTTCATCGGGCGGCGCGCCGGGCCGCGCCAACGCGCTGCCCGCGCCCTCTCCCATCTCCCTCCAGTTTCAGGCCGCCTTCGCGCGCTGCGCGCGGGCCCGCCGGTTCGACGCGGCGACCGAATCGCGCTTCGGCATCGGCGCACCGGCCAGTCCCGCGATCCACGCGTCGGTCGACATCACGGCCGCGAAATTCGACTGGAACACGACCGCGTACGTGCGGTGAATCTCCTCGGCGCTTACCGCGCCTGCTTCGTTCTCGTACGGCAGCGCACCCGTCGCGTCATTGAGGTACTCGACATTCAACCCCGCGTGCGCCGCGTGATAAACCGTCGACGCGTTGCAGTTGTGCGTCATGTAGCCGGCCACCGCGAGCGTGTCGATCCCGTGTGCCTCGAGCCACGCGGCAAGGTCGGTTCCGGCAAACGAGCTTGCCAGCTTCTTCTCGATCAGGTGCGCGTATGGCCGGCCGGCAACGACCGCGTGCAGTGCGACGCCGTCGGAGCCGGGCGCGAAGATCGGCGCGCCGGCCGGTGCGACGTGCTGGACGACGATCACCGGCACGCCGGCCGCATGCGCGGCATCGATCGCGCGGCCGACGTTCGCGAGCGACACGTCGAGCGGCGGATATTCGATCGGCAGGTTGCCCGTCACGTATTCGTTCTGGACGTCGATCACGATCAGCGCGCGACGGGCAGCCGGACGGGAAACAGCTTGGGAAGCGGAATGCGGGACGGTGTTCGACATGGCGGGCTCCTGGTCCGGGCGCGCGGCCCCGCCCCGGAACGGGACGGCGAGCGGCGCGATGCGATGCATTGTCGGCGCGCATCGTCCGCGGGGACAGTGGCCCAATAGCCATTCTTCGATAGAATCGGGCCATCGCCATTCCGGAGCCCGCCATGACCGCCGCCGCCTCGTCCACCCGGACCGCCCAGCCTGCTCCGACCGTCGTTGCCGTGATCGCCTACGACGGCATCAGCCCGTTCCACCTGTCGGTGCCGTCGGTCGTGTTCGGCAAGGAACGCGACGCGGCCGCCTCGCCCGCGTTCGAGTTCCGCGTCTGCTCGGCCGAACGTGGCCCGCTGTCGACGACGGGCGGCTTCACGATCACCGCGCCGTACGGGCTCGACGGGCTCGACGACGCGGACATCGTCATCGTGCCGGCCTGGCGCGATCCGGACGAAGCGCCGCCCGACGTGCTGCTCGACGCCGTCCGCGCGGCCGCCGCACGAGGCACGCAGCTCGTCGGGCTGTGCCTCGGCGCCTACGTGCTCGCCGCGGCCGGCCTGCTCGACGGCCGCCCGGCCACCACGCACTGGGCGTGGGCCGACGACTTCGCGCAACGCTTTCCGCGCGTGAAGCTCGATCCGGACGTGCTGTACGTGGACGACGGCAACCTGATGACGTCGGCCGGCACGGCCGCCGGGCTCGACTGCTGCCTGCACGTCGTCCGGCTGCGCTTCGGCTCGGACGCCGCGAACCAGATCGCGCGCCGCCTCGTGATCCCGCCGCACCGGCAGGGCGGGCAGGCGCAATACGTGCCGCAGCCGGTGGCCGCGCACCCGCGCGATGCACGGCTCGCGGGCCTGCTCGACTGGGTGCGCGCCCACCTCGACGCCGCACACAGCGTCGATTCGCTCGCCGAACGCGTGCTGATGAGCCGGCGCACGTTCACGCGCCACTTCCGCCAGGCGACCGGCACGACCGTCACCGCGTGGCTGCAGGCCGAGCGGCTCGCGCGCGCGCAGCATCTGCTGGAAACCACCGGGCAATCGATCGATGCGATCGCGCAGGCGGCCGGCTACGGGTCGAGCGTGTCGCTGCGCCAGCATTTCGCGGGCGCGCTCGGCACGTCGCCGTCGGCATATCGAAGGGAATTTCGCGGCGCCGGAGCCGGCGCCGATGTCGTGCGGTAACGCGCGCGGCGAGCAGGCCTTGCAGCGGAACCGGCCGGCCGCTCAGCCGCCGTTGATCCAGCGCGCCGCGTAAAGCAGCAGCGCGACGAACACGATCATCGCGGCCCACGCCCACACGGGCACCGTGCCGGCGCCGCGATGCGGGAGCGCGCCGGCGGCACGCCCGGTCAGCGCGCCGCCGAGGTGCGGCGGCAACGCACGCTTCGTCGCGGCCACCAGCGACGCCGGCCGCAGGAACACGTGCTGGCGCCGTGGCGCGGCCGAGCGCGCGCGGTTCGGCGCGAGACCGTGCTTCGCCTGCACGACCGCGCAAAATTCACGGAAGAAATCGTCGGTCCATTCGCGCAGCGCATTTTCGATCTGCCGCCCCGGCAGCTCGGTGAGCGGGCCGCTCGCCGTCGCCCAGACCACATACTCGATGCGCGTGGCGTTCGCGTCGTCATCCGGCATCAGCACGAGTTCGACCTGGCCGCACAGCGCGCCGAGCCCGTCGGCCCGCGCCTTGAAGTTGAGCACGCGGCGCGGCTGCCCTTCCGCGTCGCCCTGCTCGGCGGCCGCATGCGCACGCACGTCGTAGCGGGCGCGCAGCGGGCCGAGCGGCACCGTGATCGTCAGCGCAAACTCGCCGTGCGCAAGCTTCACGAAGGATTCGCAATGGTCGAAGCTCGCGCGCAACAACGCGAGATCCTCGAACGCCTCCCGCACGACGGGCGGGGCGAGCGGTATGCGTAACGAGTCGTTCAGTTCCATGGCGCCTCCCCGATGAACACGCGCCGCATCAGGACGTCTCGACGAGACTGTCGATCCGTGCAGTGTCGAAGGCAACGTAGTGCGCGAGCGCCAGCGCAGCCGCCTTCGGTTCCTCATAACTCCATGCGGCGTTCTCGATCACGCCGTCTTCGGTCTGCAAGTCGAAGTGCACGGCCTCGCCCCTGAACGGGCAGGCCGACGTGACGCCCGACTTCACGAGCCGGCGCATGTTGACGTCGCGGCGCGGCAGGTAGTGGGTGTCCGGCAGACCCGTTTCGCGCACGGTCAGCGCACCGTGCGAATCGGCGTACGTGATGCCGCGATGGATCACCCGCACGCGATGGCGGTTCGGCACGATTTCGAGACGAGGGTCGGCTGCGTCGGACATCGTTTCTCCTTGGGGCGCCCAGGCCAAGCCGGGCTCAGGAAACGAAAAAGCCACGGCACGGGTGCCGTGGCTTTCATTATGGGCGAAACCGCAGCCGAATGCGCAACCCCGGCCGGGGCCGCGCGCGGCGGGCTACTGCGCGCTCCACTGGAAGGCGGCTTTCGCGCCGCCCTTCTCGCCGACCGTGACGGCGCGGGATTCCTCGTTGCCCTGGTACGACGCCTGCACCGTATAGCGGCCCGGCGGCACCTTCACGAGCATGTACGGCCCGCGCGCGTCGGTCTTCAGCACTTCGGCACCCTTGCCGTCGACGATCCGCACATGGACGTCGGCCAGGAACTCACCGCCCTTGCCGGTGAACCGCAGCGCCAGCGGCCAACTCGGCTCGTTGCGCTGGAACGCCGTCGATTCGTCCAGCCCGACGCCGCCGGACACGAAGGTGACGTCGCCCTGCTGGCGCGCGGCGGGCAAGCCGTCCGACTGCGCGTACGCGCCGGTCGCTCCGGCTGCGAGGCCGGCGGCCAGCGCCGCGGCGACGGCAAATCGGGACACGTTGCGTAGATATTGCATGGCTCTCTCCTTGGGGTCGGAACACATACAGGGCGCCGCGTCACACATCCGGAACGGCGGGGGCGCCCGCCGCGGCCGGCCTGGCCGGCCGTCGGCCGTGGCCGGTCAGCTCAGGTCGACCGGCACGAAGATCTGTGCATTATCGCGCTGGATCAGCAGAGCAAGACTGTTGCCTGCCCCCTTGACCGCGTCGCGCAACTGCTCGGGGCTCGTGACCGGGCGGCCGTTGACCGCGAGGATCACGTCGCCGGGCTGGATGCCCGCGTTGGCGGCCGGCCCGCCGGCCTGCTGCACGATCAAACCATGCGACAGGTTGTTGGCACTGCGCTCCTGCGGCGACAGCGGACGCACCGCGACGCCCAGGCGCCCCTGCTCGACCGGCCCGCCGTCGTTCGATGCGAGCTTCGCGTCGGCCATCGCGCCGAGCGTCACGCTGATCGACTTCTTCGACTTGTCGCGCCAGATCTGCAGGTCGGCCTTCGAACCCGGCTTCAGGTTCGCGATCTGCGCGGGCAGCGACGTCGAATCGGCGACCGGCGAGCCGTTGACCGACAGGATCACGTCGCCCGGCTGCAGGCCGGCCTTCGCGGCCGGACCGTTGGCGTCGACCGAGCTGACGAGCGCGCCGTCCGGCTTCTGCAGTCCGAACGAGCTCGCGAGCGTCTGGTTCAGCCCCTGCACGGCGACGCCGAGGCGGCCGCGGCTCACGTGGCCCGTCTTCACGAGCTCGTCCTTCACCTTGATCGCCTCGTTGATCGGGATCGCGAACGACAGGCCCTGGAAGCCGCCCGTCTGCGAGTAGATCATCGAGTTGATGCCGATCACCTCGCCCTGCAGGTTGAACAGCGGGCCGCCCGAGTTGCCGGGGTTCACCGGCACGTCGGTCTGGATGAACGGCGTGTAGTTCTCGTCCGGCAGCGCGCGCGACTTCGCGCTGATGATGCCCGACGTGACCGTGTTGTCGAAGCCGTAAGGCGAACCGATCGCGACGACCCACTGGCCGACCTTGCTCTGCGCCGGGTCGCCGATCTTCACGGTCGGCAGGCCGCTCGCGTCGATCTTCAGCACCGCGACGTCGGACTGCTTGTCGGAACCGACGACCTTCGCCTTGTATTCGCGCTTGTCGGTCAGCTTGACCGTGACGACGTTCGCGCCGTCGATCACGTGCGCATTGGTGAGGATGTACCCGTCGGAGCTGATGACGAACCCGGAACCGAGGCTCGCGCTCGGCTGGTCGTCCGGCTGCGCGTCACCGCCCATGCCCGGCACCTGGCCGTAGAAGTGCTTGAAGAACTGGTAGAACGGATCGCTCGGATCGATCGGCAGCTGCGGCTGCGGCACGCGCCGCGACACCTGCTTCACGACGTGCTTCGCGCTGATGTTCACGACCGCGGGACCGTAGGTCTCGACGAGCCCGGAGAAATCGGGGATGCCGGTCTTCGCGGCCGCTTCGGCCGGCATCAGTGCGGCGGCCTGCGCGGGCGTGATGATCTGCGGATCGGCGCGGCGGGTGCCGGCGACATAACCGGCGGACAGGGCGGCCGCCACGGCGACCGCGACGGCGCCGCGCGCAAGGAATCGGGTGTTCATCGTAGGACCTCCTCTTTGTTAGGACGCAGCGTAACGACCCTGACTTAAAGGAGGCTTAATCCGCCTTAAGCGGGGCTTAAGCGGCCGCCGGCGCCCGCCCGGCGGCGTTCTTCACACGGATTCGGACGGCTGCGGCGCCTCGGCCGGCATCTCGGCATCGCGGAACACGACGCTGACGAGCAGGCCGCCCGCAGCCGCGTCGCCGAGCGACACCGTCGCGCCCTGCTGCGCGGCCACGCGCTTGACGATCGCGAGCCCGAGCCCGCTGCCCGACACGTCGGTGCGCGCCCGCGCGGAGCTGTCGCGGTAGAAGCGGTCGAACACGCGTTCGCGCTCGTCGGCCGGAATGCCGGGCCCGCTGTCGCCGATCTGCACGCACGCGCGGCCGGCCGCGTCGCGGGTCAGCGACACGTCGATGCGGCCGCCGTCCGGCGTGTACTTCACCGCGTTGTCGAGCAGGTTGCCGAACATCACGCGCAGCGCACCGACGTCCGCGACGACGCTCGCCGCGCGCGTCTCCTCGAAGCCGAGATCGATGTCGCGCCGTTGCGCGAGCGGCGCAAGCGCGGCCACGCATTCGGTGAGGAGTGCCTGCAGGTCGACCGGCTCGCGCATCGTCGCGCCATCCGGTTCGGCGCGGGCGAGCGCAAGCAGCTGCTCCGTGAGACGCGTCGCACGCGACACGCCATCCTGGAGATCGGCGACCGCCTCGCGGCGCGACGCGTCATCCTTCGCGCGGGCGACGAGCTGTGCCTGGATCTGCACGGCCGCGAGCGGCGTGCGCAGTTCGTGCGCGGCGTCGGCCACGAAGGCCTTCTGCGTATCGAGCGCGGCCGCCAGCCGCGCGAGCAGCCCGTTCAGCGCCCGGACGAGCGGCTGCACCTCGAGCGGCAGGCGCGCATCGGGCAACGGATCGAGCGCTTCCGGCCGGCGCGCCTCGACCGCGCGCGTCACGCGGGCGAGCGGCGCGAGCCCGCGCCCGACGATCACCCACACGGCCGCGCCGAGGAACGGCAGCAGCACGATCAGCGGCCACAGCGTGCGCAGCGCGACGTTCGCCGCGAGCCGGTTGCGCACCGACAGCGGCTGCGCGAGCTGCACGACGTTGTCGCCGACGATCGCGCCGTACACGCGCCATTCGCCGCGATCGGTGCGTTCGGTCGAGAAGCCGAGCTCCGCGCGCGGCGCGATCGGCGCACGCGGATGCGAGAAGTACATCAGCACGCCGTTGCGGTTCCAGATCTGGATCACGATGCCTTCGTCGCCGTTGGTGCGCGAGCCGAACACCTGCGAGAACGGCTCGGACGGCAAGGCCGCGGCGATTTCCTGCAACTGGTAGTCGAACAGTTCGTTCGCTTCGGCGAGCGCCTGCCGGTAGATGAGCCAGCCCGCGATGCCCACGCCCGCGACGACGATCGCGAGCAGCCAGATCAGCAATTGATGACGAATCGACCTCACGCGTCAGCTTTCCTTGACGACCATGTAGCCGAGCCCGCGCACGTTGCGGATCAGGTCCGAGCCGAGCTTCTTGCGCAGCGCGTGGATGTAGACCTCGACCGTGTTGCTGCCGATCTCCTCGCCCCAGCCGTACATCTTCTCCTCGAGCTGGCTCTTCGACAGCACCGCGCCGGGCCGCGCGAGCAGCGCCTCGAGCAGCGCGAACTCGCGCGCGGACAGCGCGACGGGCGCGCCATCGAGCGTCACCTGGTGCGAAGCGGGATCGAGCGTCAGCGCACCGTGGCGGATCAGCGATTCGCTGCGCCCGGCCTGGCGGCGGATCAGCGCGCGCATCCGCGCGCCCAGTTCGTCGAGGTCGAACGGTTTGACGAGGTAGTCGTCGGCGCCCGCGTCGAGCCCCTTCACGCGATCGGCCACCGCGTCGCGCGCGGTGACGATCAGCACCGGCAGCGCCAGCCCGCGTGCGCGCAGCGTGCGCAGCACGTCGATGCCGTCGCGCTTCGGCAGGCCGAGATCGAGCAGCAGCAGGTCGTACGCCTCGCCGCCGAGCGCCGTCAGCGCGGCGTCGCCGTCCTGCACCCAATCAACCGCAAAGCCGTCCGAGCGCAGCGCCTTGCGCACGCCTTCGGCAATCATTCGATCATCTTCGACAAGCAGAATCCGCATCGGGACAGGCATCCATGGGGCGAGTCAAACACGGCGACCATTGTAGCGCCGCGAACCGGGCGCGCGGCACCGTGCAATGCAACAGAAAGGCGGATTGCAAGGGGGCTGTCCGGACTTGTCTCTACAATGTGCGCTTTGGCGCCGCGCGCGCCCTGCCCGAACGTCGTGCTTCTCCCGTATTCGCTCATGCCGATTTCCGATCTTTCCACCCGGTTCGCCCCCCGCGCCCGCGTCTGCCTGAAGGCGGCCGCCATCGTCGCCACCTGCACGGCCCTCGCCTTCGCGCCGTCCGCGCAGGCCCGCAAGAAATCCCACAAGGAAGCGCGCAAGACGACCGTCGTGTCGCCCGCCGCGCGCGCGGCCGGCCTGCCGGCGTCCGTGCTCGTCGCGCTGCAGCGCGCGAAGGTACCGGCGTCGGCGATGAGCGTCGTCGTCGAGCGCGTCGGCGATCCGGAACCGCTGATCGCGTGGAATGCGAGCCGGCCGATGATGCCCGCCTCGACGATGAAGCTCGTGACGACCTTCTCGGGCCTGTCGATCCTCGGCCCCGACTACCGCTGGCGCACGACCGCCTACACGGACGGCACGGTCGACCCGGACGGCACGCTGCAGGGCAACCTGTACATCAAGGGCACCGGCGATCCGAAGCTCGTGCCCGAAGAGCTGATCGATCTCGTCGACAAGCTCCGCAAGGCCGGCGTCAAGCGCGTGGCCGGCGGCCTCGTGCTCGACAAGAGCTACTTCGCGACCTCGACGCGCGACCTCCCTTCGTTCGACGACGACGCGAGCGCGCCGTACAACGTCGGCCCCGACCCGCTGCTGTACGCATTCAAGGCCGTGTCGTTCACCGTCACGCCGGGCGACGACGGCAAGGTGGCCGTCGACGTGCTGCCGCCGCTCGCCGACCTGTCGATCGACAACCAGCTGGTCGAAGGCACGGGCTCGTGCAGCGCGGCCGCCGCGGCCGCGCGCCCGACGCTGACGGCCGGCGGCGGGATCATGACCGCCTCGTTCGCGGGCGACTACCCGCTGCGCTGCGGCGCGCACACGACCAACCTCGCGATCCTCGATCACACCACGTTCTTCGCGCGCGGCTTCCTCGCTCTGTGGCAGCAGGACGGCGGCACGATCGCGGGGCCGGTGAGCGAAGGCAAGGTGCCGACCACCGCGCGGCCCCTCGCCGTGCATCACAGCCCGGTGCTCGGCAGCATCGTCTACGACATCAACAAGTTCAGCAACAACGTGATGGCGCGCAACCTGTTCCTGACGATCGGCGCGGTCAGCGGCAAGCCGCCCGCGACGCCCGAGCAGTCGAGCCGCGTGATCCAGGCGTTCCTGCAGAAGAACGGCATCGCGATGCCCGACCTCGTGCTCGAGAACGGTTCGGGCCTGTCGCGCGAAGAGCACGTGAGCGCGCTGTCGCTCGCCGCGCTGCTGCAGGCCGCGAACGCGAGCCCCGTCGCGCAGGCGTTCGTCGATTCGCTGCCGATCGCCGGCATCGACGGCACGATGAAGAACCGCCTCACCAACGCCGGCGTGCTCGGCAACGCGCACATCAAGACCGGCACGCTGCGCGACGTGCGCGCGATCGCCGGCTACGTCGCCGGTGCGGACGGCCAGAGCTACATCGTCGTCAGCTTCATCAACAACGATCACGCGGAAGCCGCACGCGCCGCGCACGACTCGCTGCTCGAGTGGATCTACGCCGGCGCGCACTGACGTTGCAGCGTGCCGCGATACACACGGCGCGCCCACGATGTTGCCGGCGCGCGTCGGCCCGTCTCGGCATCGCGGCCGCACCGCGCAGCGGGTCACCCTGACGCGCCGCCGGGGCGGCCTGCCAGCGCCTCCGCACACCGAATCCCGCCCTCCCCGGTTTGAAACGCCAGCCGCCATCGGCGCACGACACCCCGCGCGCCATCCACGCCCACAAAACAGGGCCATACCGCCCGCCCCCGTGCGGCGCGGCTTCCGTAAAAACCCTGTCCTCAGAGGGAACCCTCTACGCTGCCCCCTCGCCTTGCGCGTGGCGATTGCGTAGGCTGTTGGCCTGACCGATATCTACAACGGGCCACACGCCCGGCCTCAAGGCTTGCAGGGGAAAGAAGGAGACACGCCCATGCGATTCGACGTCGAATTGCTTCTGCTCGCGCTGGCACCCGTCTTCCTGCTCTGCATCGCGTGGGAGGCCTGGCACCTCGCCCGCACCCGTGCGCAGGACCCTGTCTATGCGTGGCGCGACACGCTGTGCAACGCGGCGCTCGCGCTGATGCACCAGGGCGCCGACAAGATCGCGTGGCTGTTCGTGATCCCCGTCTATGCGTGCTGCTACCAGCACTATCGCCTGTTCACGTGGCACGACGGCTGGCTGTCGTTCGCGGTGCTGTTCGTCGCGCAGGATTTCCTCTACTACGTCTTTCATCGCGCGAGCCATCGCGTGCGCTGGCTGTGGGCCGCGCACGTCGTGCACCACTCGTCCGAGCGGATGAATTTCTCGACCGCGTTCCGCCAGAGCCTGATGTACCCGGTCGCGGGGATGTGGGTGTTCTGGCTGCCGCTCGCGTTCGCCGGCTTTCCGCCGCAACAGGTCGTCGGCATCGTGCTGATCAACCTCGCGTTCCAGTTCTTCGTGCACACGCAGGCGATCGGCAAGCTCGGCTGGCTCGAGTACGTGCTGAACACGCCGTCGATCCACCGTGCGCACCATGCGCGCAACGCGCGCTACATCGACCGCAATTACGCAGGCGTCCTTGTGATCTGGGATCGCCTGTTCGGCAGCTATGTCGAGGAAACGCCCGACGATCCGCCGCAATACGGGATCGTCGAGCGGCTCGGCTCGAACAACCCGCTCGTCGCGACGTTCCACGAGTGGGTATCGATGGCCGGCGACGCGTTGCGCGTCGACGGCTGGCGCAACAAGCTGCGAGCGATTTTCGGCCCGCCCGAATGGGCGAGCGCTTATCATGCGCAGATTGCCGAGGCCGCGAACCCGGATCCGCGCACCGTGCCGCTTGCGGCTGCGCGAGACCAATAAACCGTTTCAGCCAACGGCCGCCGCGCAGCCCCGAACCGGGCAGGCACGCGGCAGATGAGAAACACATCAGGCCATATCTACGAGGAGATCGAACGATGCAGACACAACGACACGCACCCGCCCGCACCCGTCAGCGCATGCTGCGCACCGCGCAGGTCGCCATTGCCGGCGCCGCGCTCGCGCTGCTCGCCGCATGCGGCGGCGGTGACGACAACAACAGCAACAGCGCATCGAACACGCCGCCGTCGGGCGTGAAAATGCAGGTCGTGTCGTTCGGCGACAGCCTGTCCGACGCGGGCACCTACTCGCAGATCAAGCTCGGCTTCGGCGGCGGCCGCTTCACGACCAACCCGGGCCAGGTGTGGACGCAGAACGTCGCGCAGTACTACGGCGACACGCTGCAGCCGGCGAACCAGGGCGGCTTCGGCATTCCGCTGCAGGCCACCGGCGGTCTCGGCTACGCACAGGGCGGCTCGCGCGTGACGCAGCAGCCGGGCATCGGCCATGCGGACGCCAGCGTGCCGAACGCCGATTACGCGCAAGCGACCACGACGCCGATCGCCGACCAGGTCAAGCAATACGTGTCGCAGCACGGCAGCTTCAATGCCGGCCAGATCGTGCTGCTGAACGGCGGCGCGAACGACATCTTCTACCAGGTCGCGGCGCTGCAGGCCGGCGCGATCACGCCGACGCAGCTGCAGCAGAACATCGGCGCCGCCGCGCAACAGCTCGCGGGCATCGTGCAGCAGATCGTCGCCGCCGGCGCGACGCACGTGTTCGTGTCGAACGTGCCGGATATCGGCGGCACGCCGCTCGCGCTCCAGGGCGGCTCGCAGACGACCCTCACGCAGCTGTCGATGCTGTTCAACGGCACGCTCGCCGCGACGCTGCAGGCGCTCAAGGTCGACACGACCAAGTACGTGCTGCTCGACACGTTCATGTGGCAGGACGGCATCCTCGCGAACTACAAGGCGAACGGCTTCGACGTATCGAACACCGATACCGCCTGTAACCTGAAGGCGATGGTGCAGGCCGCCACGCAGTACGGCGTCGCGAACGCAACCGCATTCGGCTCGTCGCTGTTCTGCTCGCCGCAAACCTACACGGTCGCGAACGCGGACCAGACCTACATGTTCGCCGACACGGTCCACCCGACGACGCGCCTGCATGCGCTGTTCGCACAGTTCGCCGAACAGCAGATCGCGAAATCCGGCGTCGGCAAGTAAGCCGCCGGCCACGCGCCCAAACGAAAACGCCCGACCGGTTTGCCGGTCGGGCGTTTTTTCATTCGTGAACCGCGACGGCTATCAGTCGCGCGCTTCGAACGCAGCCGCCGCGCGGCCGAGGCGATCGTTGACCGCGATCCATTCGACGGTCTCGGGCAGCTTCTCGACCAGAATCCGCGCCACCTGCGCGCGGTCGAGCGCACGCAGCATCCCGTACAGGTCGCGCGCATACGCCTGCGGATCTTCCGGCGCCGCGACGAAATGCACGCCGTCGGCCTGCGCCCAGCGTCCCGCGCGCGATGCGCGTGCGACGAGCGCGACGCGCTCGCCGTCGGTCTGCGCGGCCGAGAGCAGCGGCTCGAGCGCATCGAACGGCAGCAGCGCGAGCGGCGTGCGAGGCGCGTAATGCGCTTTCAGCGTGCCCGACGCGCGCGGCGCGGTCGCGTCGCTGCCGTCCGGCAGTTGCGGTGCGCGGCCGAGCACGTCGGCGATCTGCTGCGGCGTCACGTGGCCCGGGCGCAGCAGCGCCGGGAAGCCGCGCGACAGGTCGAGAATCGTCGATTCGATCCCGACTTCCGATGCGCCGCCGTCGAGCACGTGCACGGTGTCGCCGAATTCGTCGCGTACGTGCTGTGCGGTGGTCGGGCTCACATGGCCGAACCGGTTCGCGGACGGCGCAGCCACGCCGCCATGCCCGCCACGCCGCGCGCTGAACGCGGCCAGCAGTGCTTGCGCAACCGGATGCGACGGACAGCGCAGCCCGACCGAATCCTGGCCGCCGCTCACGGCGTCCGGAATGCGCGCGTGGCGCTTCAGGATCAGCGTCAGCGGGCCCGGCCAGAACGCATCGATCAACGCCTGCGCGTCGGCCGGCAGATCGTCGGCCCAGTAGCCGGGATCACCGCCGGGCGGCAGGTGCACGATCACCGGATGATTCGCGGGCCGCCCCTTCGCCGCGTAGATGCGCGCGACGGCCTCGGGATTCGCCGCATCGCCGCCAAGCCCGTAGACGGTTTCGGTCGGAAAGGCGACGAGCTGGCCCGCGTCGAGCAACGCGGCGGCCGCGTCGATCTGCGCGGCCGTCACGGTGTTCGGGAGGTCGATGGACATCGGCTGGCGTCTCAGTCGAGCGGCACGCGCAGCAGCTGCGCGCACGCGGTGGCCGCGGCAACGGCTTCGTCGCGCGTTTCGGCCGTGAAGTTCACGTGGCCCATCTTGCGGCCGACGCGCGCGTCTTCCTTGCCGTACAGGTGCAGATGCGCGGCCGGCATCGCCGCGACCGTATCCCACGGCGGCGTGACGGCATCAGCCGCCGCACCGTTCGGGAACCACACGTCGCCGAGGATGTTCAGCATCGCGGCCGGCGAATGCTGGCGCGGGTTACCGAGCGGCATGCGCGTCATCGCGCGCACCTGCTGCTCGAACTGGCTCGTTGCGCACGCATCGACCGTGTAGTGGCCGGAGTTGTGCGGGCGCGGCGCCATCTCGTTCGCGACGAACGAACCGTCTTCCAGCACGAAGAATTCGACGCACAGCACGCCGACGTAGCCGAGCGTATCGGCGATCCGCACGGCGGCCTGCTGCGCCTCTTCGACACGCGCGGCATCGGCGGCCGGCGCGGGCACGACCGTCAGCGCGAGGATGCCGTTGTGGTGCGCGTTCTGCGCAAGCGGGAACGCGGCCGAGCGGCCGTCCGCGCCGCGCGCGATCAGCGCCGACACTTCGTATTTCAGCGGCAGGCGCTTCTCGAGCACGCACGGCACGCCGTTCAGCGCCGCATGCGCGTCGCGCGCTTCCTGCGCGGTGCTCACACGCACCTGGCCCTTGCCGTCGTAGCCGAGCCGCGCCGTCTTCAGGATGCCCGGCAGCACCGCGTCGAGTGCGGCGTCGTCGAGCGCGGCAAGCGCCGCCGACGATTCGATCACGACGTGCGGCGCGACGGGCACGCCCGACGCTTCGATGAAGCGCTTCTCCGCGATCCGGTCCTGCGCGACCGCGACGCAGCGGCCGGCCGGCGCGACGAACGTCGTGCGCGCGAGGAAATCAAGGCTCGCGGCCGGCACGTTCTCGAACTCCGTCGACACCGCCTCGCACAGGTCGGCCAGTTCGGCGAGCGCGGCTTCGTCGTCGTAGGCCGCGCGCAGGTGGCGGTCGGCGACCGCGCCGGCGGGGCTCGTCGGATCGGGATCGAGCACGGCGACGCGATAGCCCATCGACTGGGCGGCAAAGCAGAACATGCGGCCGAGCTGGCCACCACCGACCATGCCAAGCCACGCGCCGGGCAGGATCGGGGAAACGGAATCAGGAGTTGCGGTCATGTCAGTGGTCGGTCGCGGCGGGCGCTGCCCGCCGCAGTGGGGAGGTCAGGCAGCCGCGACGCGCGGCCGCCGGTGCGCCGTCATTCCAGCGGCGGCAGCACCATCGCGTGCGCGGCTTCGTTCTGGCGCACGCGGAACGCGGCGAGCCGGTTCGCATAGTCGACCGAGTTGCCGGACAGGATCGACACCGCGAACAGCGCGGCATTCGCGGCACCGGCCTCGCCGATCGCGAACGTCGCGACGGGCACGCCCTTCGGCATCTGCACGATCGAGTGCAGCGAATCGACACCCTTCAGGTACTTGCTCGCGACCGGCACGCCGAGCACCGGCACCGTGGTTTTCGCGGCCAGCATGCCGGGCAGGTGCGCCGCGCCGCCGGCGCCCGCGATGATCGCGCGCAGCCCGCGCTCGCGCGCCTTCTCCGCATAGTCGAACATTTCGTCGGGCATCCGGTGCGCGGACACGACCTTCGCTTCGTACGGCACGCCGAATTCCTGCAGGATGGCAACCGCGTGCTTCATCACGTCCCAGTCGGAACTCGAACCCATCAGCACGCCGACGAGCGGCGCGCTGTGCGTGTGGGCAGTCTGAACTTCGCTCATGTGTTCCGTTCCCCGATCAGGCCAGCGACTGGCCCGTGATGCGCTCGAGCGCTTCCTGGTACTTCGCGGCCGTCTTCTCGATCACGTCGGCCGGCAGCGCCGGCGCCGGTGCCGTCTTGCCCCACGGCTGCGCCTCGAGCCAGTCGCGCACGAACTGCTTGTCGAACGACGGCGGGTTCGTGCCGACTTCGTACTGGTCGGCCGGCCAGAAGCGCGACGAATCGGCGGTCAGCACTTCGTCCATCAGGTACAGCTGGCCGTGGTTGTCGAGGCCGAATTCGAACTTCGTGTCGGCGATGATGATGCCGCGCGTGGCCGCGTAGTCGGCCGCTTCCTTGTACAGCTTGATCGAGATGTCGCGAATCGTCGCGGCCAGCTCGGTGCCGATGCGGCGCTCGGTTTCCTCGAACGTGATGTTCTCGTCGTGCTCGCCCATCTCGGCCTTCGCGGCCGGCGTGAAGATCGGCTCCGGCAGCTTCTGCGCGTTCTGCAGGCCTTCCGGCAGCTGCACGCCGCACACGGCGCCCGACGCCTGGTATTCCTTCCAGCCGCTGCCGGCCAGGTAGCCGCGCACGACCGCTTCGATCATGATCGGCTCGAGGCGCTTGACGACCACGCCGCGGCCCTTCACCTGCTCGACCTCGTCGGCCGCGACAACCGCTTCCGGCGCGTCGCCCGTCAGGTGGTTCGGCACGATGTGCGCGAGCTTGTCGAACCAGAAGTTCGCCATCTGGTTCAGCACGCGGCCCTTGTTCGGAATCGGCTCGCCCATCACCACGTCGAATGCCGACAGGCGATCGGTCGTGACGATCAGGAGCTTGTCGTTGCCGACCGCGTAGTTATCGCGGACCTTGCCGCGACCGAGGAGCGGCAGCGAGCGGAGCGTGGATTCGTAGAGGGTAGACATCGTCTTTTCGCAGATAAGGAGCCAAACAAAAAGGGAAACGCCGTTCCCCGCGGCAGGCGGGAACGGCGGCCTTGCAATACGTCGGCGAACCGCCCGGGCGACGGCGCCCGGGCGGTTGCCGGCCGGCCCTCGTTCGGCCGGACGGAGCGGCTGCGGGGCCGGATCAGATCCAGCCGGACAGCCTTGCCTTTGCCCACATCGGGGCGCGGCAATCGTACTACAGTCTCAGCGCACGACCTGTGCGAGCGCGCCGGACTTGTACTGCTCGGCGATCTTGTCGAGTGCCACCGGCTTGATCTTGCCGGCCTGGCCTTCGCAGCCGAACGCGAGGTAGCGATCGACGCAAACCTGCTTCGCCGCTTCGCGCGCGGGCTTCAGGTAGTCGCGCGGATCAAACTTGCCCGGGTTCTCGAACAGGTAGCGGCGGATCGCACCGGTGATCGCCAGACGCAGGTCGGTGTCGATGTTGATCTTGCGCACGCCGTGCTTGATGCCTTCCTGGATTTCCTCGACCGGCACGCCGTAGGTTTCCTTCATGTCGCCGCCGAATTCGCGGATCTCGGCCAGCAGTTCCTGCGGCACCGACGACGAACCGTGCATCACCAGGTGGGTGTTCGGGATGCGCGCGTGGATTTCCTTGATGCGCTGGATCGACAGGATGTCGCCCGTCGGCTTCTTCGAGAACTTGTACGCGCCGTGCGACGTGCCGATCGCGATCGCGAGTGCATCGCACTGCGTGAGCTTCACGAAGTCGGCAGCCTGCTCCGGATCGGTCAGCAGCTGCTCGCGGGTCATCGTGCCTTCCGCGCCGTGGCCGTCTTCCTTGTCGCCCTTCATCGTCTCGAGCGAGCCGAGCACGCCGAGTTCGGCTTCGACCGTCACGCCGATCGAGTGCGCCATCTCGACGACCTTGCGCGACACGTCGACGTTGTACTCGTACGACGCGACCGTCTTGCCGTCGGCTTCCAGCGAACCGTCCATCATCACGCTGGTGAAACCGCTGCGGATCGCGGCCATGCAGACTGCCGGCGACTGGCCGTGATCCTGGTGCATCACGACCGGGATGTGCGGATACGACTCGACTGCCGCTTCGATCAGGTGGCGCAGGAACGGCTCGCCCGCGTACTTACGCGCGCCGGCCGATGCCTGCATGATCACGGGCGCGCCGACCTGGTCCGCCGCCGCCATGATCGCCTGGACCTGCTCCAGGTTGTTCACGTTGAAGGCCGGCAGGCCGTAACCGTGCTCTGCCGCGTGGTCCAGCAATTGACGCATTGATACGAGAGGCATTGTGGAACTCCATGGAATGAAAACCGGTGCGCCCTGACGCCGGCGCGGCGCTCGCTCCCGGTCGAACCCGGGGTGGCGCGGCGCGGCTGAGCGTCGAATAGCCGCATTTTATCGCGAAGCGCCTCCGATTCCGACCGCCCGGTGGCGCCGACTCGCAATTTGTTACGTTCGCACGGCACAATGCGGGCAAAAATGAGAAAAAAAGCCGCGCGGGGCTTCGGACCCCACGCGGCTTTCGTATCAAAAACGGTGCCGGATCGATTCTTCAGCCGATCCGGGCGGCCGGCCCGCAGGCCGGCCCGATGCCCGGTCGGCGCTCAATAATGCTCGCCGACCCGCACGATCTTCAGCGTATTGGTGCCGCCCGCCTGCCCCATCGGCTCGCCGACGGTCAGCACGACCATGTCGCCGTGCTGCACGTAGCCCTGCTTGACGACGATCTCGAGCGCCGCCTGCAGCGCCGAGTCGCGGTCGCTGTTGAAGTCGACGTGCAGCGGCGTCACGTTGCGGTACAGCGCCATCGTGCGCTCGCTGCCGACGCGCGGCGTCAGCGCGAAGATCGGCACGTGCGTGTAGTGACGCGACATCCACAGCGCGGTCGCGCCCGATTCGGTCAACGCGATGATCGCCTTCGCGCCCAGGTGGTAGGCGGTGAACAGCGCGCCCATCGCGATCGACTGGTCGATCCGCGTGAACGTGCGGTCGAGGAAATCCTTGTCCAGCTCGACTTCTTCCGACTTTTCCGCTTCGACGCACACGGCCGCCATCGTCTCGATCGTGACGACCGGATACTTGCCGGCGGCCGTCTCGGCCGACAGCATCACCGCGTCGGTGCCGTCGAGCACCGCGTTCGCGACGTCCGACACTTCCGCGCGGGTCGGCACCGGCGCGTAGATCATCGATTCCATCATCTGCGTCGCGGTGATCACGAGCTTGTTCGACTCGCGCGCCATCCGGATCATCCGCTTCTGCAGCGCCGGCACGGCCGCGTTGCCCACTTCCACCGCGAGGTCGCCGCGCGCGACCATGATGCCGTCGGACGCGTCGAGAATGCTTTGCAGCGCCGGAATCGCTTCCGCGCGCTCGATCTTCGCGATCATCTTCGGCTTGATGCCGTACGGCGCGCCCGCGATGTTCGCGAGCTGGCGCGCCATTTCCATGTCGGTCGCGTTCTTCGGGAACGACACCGCCACGAGGTCCGCGCCGAGCGACATCGCGGTGCGGATGTCTTCCATGTCCTTCGCGGTCAGCGCGGGCGCCGACAGCCCGCCGCCCTGGCGGTTGATGCCCTTGTTGTTCGACAGCTCGCCGCCCACCTTGACGATCGTGTGGATCTCGTCGCCGAGCACGCGCTCGACGGTCAGCACGATCAGGCCGTCGTTCAGCAGCAGCAGGTCGCCCGTGCGCAGGTCACGCGGCAGCTCCTTGTAGTCGAGGCCGACGCGCTCGTCGTTGCCCAGCTCGCAGCCCGCGTCGAGGATGAAGGCCTGGCCCGGCTCGAGCGTCGTCTTGCCGTTCTCGAACTTGCCTACGCGGATCTTCGGGCCCTGGAGGTCGGCCATGATCGCGATCTCGCGGCCGACCTTGCGGGCGGCCTCGCGCACCATCTCGGCGCGCTGGCGGTGATCGTCGGCCGTGCCGTGCGAAAAATTGAGCCGCACGACGTCGAGGCCCGCCTGCATCATCTGCAGCAGAATCTCCGGCGAACTGGAAGCCGGGCCGATCGTGGCGACTATCTTGGTGGCGCGCTGCATGAAACTCCTCATCTGGATCAAGGTGGATGCGCTGGGTGAAACGCTGCGAGAGCCGGAAGCGGCAGGCCCAGCGGCCGCCGCTCCGGGGGGCGTGCCGGTGCTTGCGCCCGGCATCGCTTTGTTCTGAATCTCGTGGTGCTGCTCGGCCGCGTCGCCGGCGGCCGCCGGTGCGCGCGGGGCGGTGTTCGCCCGCGCGGGCACGCGTTTGCGCTTGCCCGCGCCGGCCGTCGGCTCCGCTTTCGCGGAGCGCGCGGCCTTCGTCACCCCTGCGCGCGCCGCCACGCTCAGGCCGCCCGCGTTTCCAGCACTTCCACCGCCGGCAGCTTTTTCCCCTCGAGGAACTCGAGGAAGGCGCCGCCGCCCGTCGAGATGTAGCTGACCTGGTCATGGATGCCGTACTTCGCGATGGCCGCGAGCGTGTCGCCGCCGCCCGCGATCGAGAACGCGGACGATTTGGCGATGGCTTCTGCGAGCGTCTTGGTGCCGTTGCCGAACTGGTCGAACTCGAACACGCCGACCGGGCCGTTCCACACGATCGTGCCGGCCTTCTCGAGCTGGCTCGCGAGCGCCTTGGCCGTATCCGGGCCGATGTCGAGGATCATGTCGTCCGCTTCGATGTCGGCGACCTGCTTCACCGTGGCGACGGCCGTCGGCGAAAATTCCTTGGCGGTGACGACGTCGGTCGGGATCGGCACCGATGCGCCGCGCTCGCGCGCTTCGTCGATGATCGCCTTCGCCTCGTTGACGAGGTCGGCTTCCGCGAGCGACTTGCCGATCGACAGGCCGGCCGCGAGCATGAACGTGTTCGCGATGCCGCCGCCGACGATCAGCTGGTCGACCTTGCCGGCCAGCGATTTCAGGATCGTGAGCTTGGTCGACACCTTCGAGCCGGCGACGATCGCCACCAGCGGGCGGGCCGGGTTGCCGAGCGCCTTGCCGAGCGCGTCGAGTTCGGCGGCCAGCAGCGGGCCCGCGCACGCGACCGGCGCGTACTTCGCGATCCCGTGCGTGGTCGCTTCCGCGCGGTGCGCGGTGCCGAACGCGTCGTTCACGTACACGTCGCAGAGCTTCGCCATCTTCTGCGCGAGCTCGTCCGAATTCTTCTTCTCGCCCTTGTTCACGCGGCAGTTCTCGAGCAGCACGACCTGGCCCGGTGCGACGTTCACGCCGTTCTCGACCCAGTTCGAGACGAGCGGCACGTCACGGCCGAGCAGCTCGGCGAGGCGCTTCGCGACCGGCGCGAGCGAATCTTCCGGCTTGAATTCGCCTTCGGTCGGGCGGCCGAGGTGCGACGTGACCATCACGGCCGCGCCGGCGTCGAGCGCGGCCTGGATGGCCGGCACGGACGCGCGCACGCGCGTGTCTTCGGTGATGTTGCCCTGGTCGTCCTGCGGGACGTTCAGGTCGGCACGGATGAATACCCGCTTGCCGGCGAGCTGGCCGGCGGCGATCAGGTCGGTAAGACGCTTGACTTGGCTCATGTTGAACAAATTGAAGTAGTGGATGGGGAAAGGGGGTTCACGCTGGACGTGCGCGGGCTGCCGCGAAAGGGCGCCGGATGCGGCCGTGGCTGGCGGTTCGCATGACGCGCACGGGTAAAAAATCTCGAACGGGCATTCTAGCCGATCCATCCGGCAGACTGACCCGCGGGCGGCGAATTCCGCCTATTTGGGATCGCGCGCGGGAACGGACACATTGCCGCAACGCAGCAATGCGCCCGCGCGGGCGGCCGGTACCCGGCGGGCCCGAACGGCGCCCCATTAGAAGACCAGGCGCAGCGCGGTGAAGACGAGCATCCCGACGACGATCGTGCCGAGCATGCTGCGCCGCCACAAAAACCAGCCGAGGCCGGCGAGCGCCGCGTAGAACGGATGGTTGGACAGCGCGAACGACAGCCCGGCCGGCGTTTCGAGCACGTCGGGCAGCACGACGGCGACCAGTGCCGCCGCCGGCGCGTAGCGCATGGCGCGCTGCGCGCGCTCGGGCAGCACGGTGCGTTCGCCGCCGATCAGGAACAGCGCGCGCGTGACGGCCGTGACGATCGTCATCCCGATGATGACGATCCAGATTTCCGTCGCGCTCATTCGATTTCCTTTTCGTGCACGGTTTCGGTGCGAATGCGCCGCCAGTCGGCCCGCTCGACGAAGAAATCGGCCGTGCAGCCCGCCGCGAGCGCGGCGAGCACCGCAACGGGCAGCGCGAGCCGGTACGGCAGGTCGAACGCGATGAGCGACACGATACCGGCGACCGCGACGGCCGCGAGCGTCGAGCGGTTCGCGACCGCCGACACCATGATCGGGATCAGCGCAAGCGTGCCGGCCAGTTCCAGCCCCCAGCTCGCGGGAAAGACACTCGCGAGCAGGATGCCGGCGAGCGACGACACCTGCCACGACAGCCAGCTCGCGAGCGCCATCCCCCAGAAATACGCTTCCTTGCCGGGCACGTGGCCGTAAGCGAAGCCCTGTTTCTGGAACAGCAGGTAGATCACGTCGCCGTTGAAATAGCCGATCGCGAGGCGCCGCCACAGCGGCAGGTAGGAAAAATGGGGAGCAAGACCGGCGCTGAAGATCACGAAGCGCGTGTTGACCATCGCGGCCGTGAGCAGGATGGTCCAGATCGGCAGCTTCGCCGCGAGGAGCGGCAACACCGCGAGCTGCGACGAGCCCGCGTAGACCAGCAGCGACATCGCGCTCGCCTGCCCGAGGGTCATGACCGACTTGCTCATCGCGACGCCGGTGACGAGCCCCCACGAGAAAATCGCCATCAGCGTCGGGGAATAGTCGCGCGCGCCCTGGATCAGCGCGAAGCGGTCGGTGGCGGACAATCGAGCAAGCATGGGAAGCGGGCCGCAGCGGGCGGTTCGTCGGGGCGCCGGCGCCTCCTGCCGGTACGACCCGTCGTTATTGGAATCGGTACCGGGCGATTATAGCGCCGGCCCCGCGCCGACCGACCGGATCGCCTTCAAATGACGCTAAAATACGCGTCTTTCCGGCTCAACGCTGCATACAACCGCATCCCAGGAGAAATCTATGTCAATGGCCGACCGCGACGGCAAGATCTGGATGGACGGCAAGCTGATCGACTGGCGCGACGCCAAGATCCACGTCCTGACCCACACGCTGCACTACGGCATGGGCGTCTTCGAGGGCGTGCGCGCGTACAAGTCGGCCGACGGCAGCACCGCGATCTTCCGCCTGTACGAGCACACGAAACGTCTGCTGAATTCGGCGAAGATCTTCCAGATGGACGTGCCGTTCGACCGGGAAACGCTCGAAGCCGCGCAACTCGAAGTCGTGCGCGAGAACAAGCTCGAGTCGTGCTACCTGCGCCCGATCATCTGGGTCGGCTCGGAAAAGCTCGGCGTGGCCGCGAAGGGCAACACGATCCACGTCGCGATCGCCGCATGGCCGTGGGGCGCGTACCTCGGCGAGGAAGGCCTCGCGAAGGGCATCCGCGTGAAGACGTCGTCGTTCACGCGCCACCACGTGAACGTGTCGATGGTGCGCGCGAAGGCGTCGGGCTGGTACGTGAACTCGATCCTGGCGAACCAGGAAGCCACCGCCGACGGCTACGACGAAGCGCTGCTGCTCGACGTCGACGGCTACGTGTCGGAAGGCTCCGGCGAGAACTTCTTCCTCGTGAACAACGGCAAGCTGTACACGCCCGACCTGTCGTCGTGCCTCGACGGCATCACGCGCGATACCGTCATCACGCTCGCGAAGGACGCCGGCATCGAGGTGATCGAGAAGCGCATCACGCGCGACGAGGTCTACACGGCCGACGAGGCGTTCTTCACCGGCACGGCCGCTGAAGTCACGCCGATCCGCGAGCTCGACAACCGCACGATCGGCAGCGGCGCGCGCGGCCCCGTCACGGAAAAGCTCCAGTCGGCGTTTTTCGATATCGTGTCGGGCAAGAACGCGAAGTACGCGAACTGGCTGACGAAGGTCTGAGCGCGCCGCGCCACCGACCGCCCCACAAAAGAGTGATAAGAGAAAGTCTCATGAGTGAAATCAAGGAAATGCCGCTGGTCGAGCTGACGGCCAAGGATCTTCCCGCGTACTGCCCGAACCCGGCCATGGCGCGCTGGAGCGCCCACCCGCGCGTCTTCATCGACGTCTCGCACGGCGAAGCACGCTGCCCGTACTGCGGCACGCGCTACAAGCTGCGTGACGGCGAGGTCGTCAAGGGCCACTGAGCCCCGGCGGCCGGGCCTGCGGGCGGATGCAGGCCGCCGCCCACCCAGGCGGCGCCGCCGGATTGCCGGCGCGCCGCCGTTCTCCATTCTGGCAACCCGAACGCGGCGCCTGAGCGCCGTGCTTCATTACGACATCGGAAGTCGACCTGATGCGTCGAGCGCTGGTTATCGCACCGAACTGGATCGGTGACGCATTGATGGCGCAGCCGCTTTTTGCGCTGCTGAAGAAAAACCATCCCCGCATCGCGATCGATGCCGTCGCGCCCTCGTGGGTCGCGCCCGTGCTCGAGCGGATGCCCGAGATCCACGATGTCTACGCGACCGATCTCGCGCACGGCAAGCTGCAGTTGCTGCGCCGCTGGCAGCTCGCGAGCGACCTGCGCGACGTCGGCTACGACGCGGCGTACGTGCTGCCGAATTCGCTGAAATCCGCGGTGATCCCGTGGCTCGCGAACATCCCGCTGCGGGTCGGCTACACGGGCGAGCACCGCTACGGGCTGCTGAACGTGCGGCACGCGAACCCGGACAAATCGGGCGAGCGGCCGCCGATGACGGCCCACTACGCGGCGCTCGCGTATGCGCCGGGCGCGAAGCTGCCCGAGTCGATGAAGACGCTGCCCCCGCCGCGCCTCGACGCCGATCTCAACGAGACGGCGCGCGTGTCCGCACGTTTCAATCTCGATACGCGCAAGCCGCTCGTCGTGTTCTGCCCGGGCGCGGAATACGGCCCGGCCAAGCGCTGGCCGCCCGAGCACTTCGCATCGCTCGCCACCATCGTCCATCAGTCGTTCCCGTACACGCAGATCGTCGCGCTCGGCTCGCAGAAGGACGCCGCGGCCGCGCAGGCGATCGCCGACCACGCACCGAACGTGCGCAACCTGTGCGGGCAGACGTCGCTGTCGGAGGCGTGCGCGCTGATCGCGCGCGCGAACGCGGTGGTCACCAACGATTCGGGGCTGATGCACGTTGCCGCCGCGCTACGCCGGCCGCTCGTCGCACTGTACGGATCGACCGATCCGCGCCACACCCCTCCGCTGTCGGACCTGGCGAAGGTACAATGGCTTCATCTCGAATGCAGTCCCTGCTTCGAACGCGAGTGCCCGCTCGGCCACCTGAAGTGCCTGCGCGAACTCGGTCCCGAGCAGGTATTCGGCGATTTGCGCGGCATGCTCGTCGGGCAGCGCTGACCCTGGCCGGCAGCGTCGCACGGCGCGCCGGGCAATCCGATTCACCGGTGTACGGCGGCCCCATCCGGGCCGCCGTGCTGAATACGGCGCGCGACGCGCGCGAGAGATAACCCCGATGCCACGTTTTGCCCGCCTCTTCGAAGCCGCCGCCGATACGCTGAACGCCTACTACCAGGCCGTCGCCGATGCCAATCTCGACGCGCTGCTGGGACTGTGGATCGACGAGGATTTCGCCAGCTGCGTATGGGCGGACGGCGAGCATCTGCATGGCCTCGACCAGATCCGCAGCGGGCTCGCCAACCGGCTCGCCACGCGCCCCGTGACGATCGAGCCGCTCGACATCCGCGTGTACGACAGCCTCGGCACGGTCGTCTATACGATCGCCGAAGCGCATCAGCAGGCCGACCTGACGGCCGAACCCGACATGGTTTTCGCCACGTACGTGATGATTCACGAACGTGGCGAGTGGCGCATCGCGCATATTCACGCGAGCCCGATTCCCGAACAAGCGGCCGGACAATTCGCCGCGAAGATCCGTCATGGGCAGGGTCCGCTGCACTGACGAAAAGACGAAGCAACGCATACGCGGGGCGATCATGAGTACGGCTTCTCCGCCCACCTCGCCGCTGACCGGGGCCCCGGCCCCCGACGACGACATACTGCGCTATCGCGCACCACGCTGGCTGCCCAACAGCCATGCGCAAACCATCGTGCCCGCGCTGTTCGCGCGACGCCCCGTCGTCGCTTACCGACGAGAGCGATGGGAAACTCCCGACCACGACTTCATCGATCTCGACTGGGTCGCGCATCTCGACAGCGCCGCGCCGGCGCCAGACGCGCCGCTGTTCGTGCTGTTCCACGGCCTCGAGGGCAGCTCCGGCTCGCACTATGCGCTCGCGATGATGGCCGCCGCGCGCGCGAAGGGCTGGCACGCCGTCGTGCCGCACTTCCGCAGTTGCAGCGGCGAGATCAACCGCCAGCCGCGCTTCTACCATCTCGCCGACAGCGCCGAGGTCGACTGGATCCTGCGCCGGCTTGCCGCGCAGCATCGCGGGCCGCTCGTCGCGGCCGGTGTGTCACTCGGCGGCAACGTGCTGCTGCGCTGGCTCGGCGAGCATCGCAGCGACACGTCGATCCTGCGGGCGGCCGCCGCGATCTCGACGCCGATCGACGTGCACGCCGGCGGGCGCGCGCTGTCGCAAGGCTTTGCGATGGTCTACACGCGCAGCTTCCTGAAGACGCTCAAGCGCAAGGCACTCGCGAAGCTCGACCAGTACCCGGGGCTGTTCGACCGCGAAGCAATGCTGCAGGCCGTGACGATGCGCGACTTCGACGAGGTCGTGACCGCGCCGCTGCACGGTTTCGCGAACGCGGACGACTACTGGACCCAGGCGACGACACGACCGCTGCTGCCCGCGATCGACGTGCCGACGCTGATCCTCAACGCCCGCAACGACCCGTTCCTGCCCGAATCGGCATTGCCGGGCCCGGCCGACGTATCGCCGGCCGTCGAGCTCGACCAGCCCGCGGCGGGCGGGCACGCGGGATTCATGACCGGGCCGTTCCCCGGCCGCCTCGACTGGCTGTCGGCGCGGGTGTTCGGCTATTGCTCCCAATTCGTCGACCATGGATGACATCGTCAGGCAGGCTCTCGCCAAATGGCCGAACGTGCCGCACTGTACCGGCTGGCTGCTGCTCGACCGGCGCGGCGAATGGCGGCTGCGCGACGACGCGGCCCAGGCGGCCGGCGAGCTCGGCTCGCCGATCCGGCATGCGGCGCTGAACGCGTTCATCGGCCGCAACTACGAATGCGACGCGCAGGGCCAGTGGTTCTTCCAGAACGGGCCGCAGCGCGTGTACGTCGAGCTTGCCTATACGCCGTGGGTCGTCCGGCTCGCCGAGCGCGACGGGCAGCTCACGCTCACCGACCAGACCGGCGCGCCGTTCGAACCGGACGAAGCCTGGCTCGACGACGCGGGTGGCGTACTGTTTCGCGCGACCGGCACGCCGCCGCGCATCGCGGCGCTGCACGATCACGACCTCGGGCTGTTCGCCGATCATGCGGATTTCGATGCCGCGCCGCCCGTGCTGCGCTGGCGCGACGGCCGCACGCTGCCGCTCGGCAGCATCGTCGGTGCGGACGTGCCCACGCGGTTCGGCTACGTCGCAAGCCCGGCGCAACAGGCCCGCAATACAGCTGACAGCGGCAACTGACCCGCAGCGGCCTCACGCGCGCTTCCCGTGTATCGGCCGCTACCCGCGGCCGTTCTTCTCGTCTTCGCGCTCTTCCTTGTAGCGCGCCTCGAATTCCAGCAGCCGCGCGCCGATCATCGACTGCTCGTAGAACGACACGTCCTTCGCGTCGCGCGCTTCCTTCAACTGGCGAATCGCAGACGGCCACGCGCCGTCGAGCGCGAGCTTCTCCGCGAGCGCGCGGCGCCGCGCCAGCAGGTCACCCTTGCCGTCGCTCGCCTTCGCGAGATAGTCCCACCAGTCCGGCTGCTCGGGATCGGCCTTCGCCTGCGCGCGTGCCTGCACCTGCGCTTCCGCGAAACGGCGCGCCGCGATCAGCGCCTGAAGATGCGCGACGATCGCCGCGTGCGACGCCGGCCAGCGCCGCTGCGCGAGCGCCGCGAGCCGCACCGCGTCGTCGGCCCGCCCCGCGCGGCGCGCGATGTCGGCGGCCAGGACGTCGAGGCTCGGCGAGCTCGTCGCCGGATCGTCCTCGCGCCGCTCGCGCGCGTCGAACGCGCTGCGTGCCGACGCGAGCGCCTTGCCGGCCGCGTCGTATTCGCCGAGCAGCGCATCCGCGAGCGCGATGCCGTACCAGTTCGCCGCGACGTTCGGCGCGGTGCGATCGTCGATCTCGAACTGCATCCGTCGCGCCTCGGCCGCGATGTCGGTCGGCGCGCGGTTCTGCAGGACGCGCAGCCGCGCACGCACGAACCCGTATTCGGGCGACTGGCGCGGCTGCCGGTACGGCGCGCGGCGCGCGCGATCCTCCATGTCGGCGATCCGCTCGCCGGTCAGCGGGTGCGTGCGCGCGTACGCCGGCACGCCCGCATCGCCCATCGACGCGCGGTCGAGCCGCTCGAAGAAGCCCGGCATCCCGTACGGGTCATAGCCCGCGCCCGCGAGCAGCTGGAAGCCGACGCGATCGGCCTCGCGCTCGGCCGAACGCGAGAAGCGCAGCTGGTTGTCCACCGCATACGCCTGCCCGCCGACCGCGATCGCGCTGCCGAGGTCGCCGCTTCTCGCGAGCACGCCGGCCAGCACGCCGAGCAGCATCGTCGCGAGCGCCGTATAGCCGGTCTTCTCATTCGCACCGATCATCCGCGCGATGTGCCGCTGCAGCACGTGCCCCATCTCGTGGCCGACCACCGATGCGAGTTCCGACTCCGTCTGTGTCGTGACGACGAGCCCGCTGTTGATCCCGATGAAGCCGCCCGGCATCGAGAACGCGTTGATCTGCGGATCGCGCACGGGGA
The DNA here is from genome assembly GCF_002223085.1 of Burkholderia sp. HI2714. Classification (NCBI taxonomy): domain Bacteria; kingdom Pseudomonadati; phylum Pseudomonadota; class Betaproteobacteria; order Burkholderiales; family Burkholderiaceae; genus Burkholderia; species Burkholderia sp. HI2714. Next base: position 33,157 of record NZ_NKFM01000027.1, read on the forward strand.
ACAGGTCGAAGTCCGGCGTGTAGCCGCCGATGAAGCGCGCGGCCGCCGCGGCCGCGAGCCGCGCCGCCATCGCGTTCAGGTAGTCGCGCACGAGCCAGTCGTCGAGATAGTCGGGATCGCGCCGCACTTCGCGCATCACGCGCTCGCCGAGCCGGCGCTCGGCCTGCGGCGTCAGCGACCCGCCGGAACCGTCGCCCAGGTCGGGCAGTTCCAGCGAGCGCAGCGGCGCACGCAGGCTCGCGGCGGGCGCGGACGCGCCACCCGTATCCGAAAACCGGCTCTCCGCGCCGCCGTACGTGCCGAACACGCCGGCCGCGATGCCGGACGGCACGGTGGAAATCGACCGCGCGCCGCCGGCCGCCGATTCGAGCGGCGGCGCGGACGCGCTCTGCGCATGGCCGCTCGGCGGCAATGCGAGCGCCACCGACAGCGACACGGCAAGCAACTGTTTGACACGCATGGCAGGATGAAAACGACGCCGTCCCGCGCGCCGGGCGCGCATCGCGGCGTTTGGTCTGAATATTCGGGTCATTGTACCGGCGGCAACGTGACTGTCCCGTGCGGCATCGGCGCCATCTGCATACCCGGCGCCGCGAATGCCACTGCTATGATAGGCGCCCGTTGAACCGTTGGATCGGATCGGGGCGCAGAGACGGGATTCGATGCCCCGGCCAATCGCGATGCGCGATCGCGGGACGTGCTCGCGCACGCCGTTCCACTAGAGGAAGACATGTCAGGACTCACCCATTTCGACGCCGCCGGCCATGCGCACATGGTCGACGTCGGCGGCAAGCAGGAAACCCAACGCATCGCGATCGCGCGCGGCACGATCCGGATGCTGCCGGCTACGTTCGCGCTGATCCGCGACGGCAAGGCCAAGAAAGGCGACGTGCTCGGCGTCGCGCGCATCGCGGCCATCCAGGGCGCCAAGCGCACGGCCGACCTGATCCCGCTGTGCCATCCGCTCGCGCTCACGCGCGTGGCCGTCGAGTTCGAACTCGACGACGCGCTGCCGGGCGTCCACTGCGTCGTGCAGGTCGAGACGTTCGGGCGCACCGGCGTCGAGATGGAAGCGCTGACCGCCGTGCAGGTGGGGCTGCTGACCGTCTACGACATGTGCAAGGCGGTCGATCGCGGGATGGTGATCACCGACGTGAGCGTGCGCGAGAAGCGCGGCGGGAAGTCGGGGGACTGGAAGGCGGAGGATCCGGCGGCCTGAGTGGCCCTGCGGCGGTCGATCCGGCCAGAACGCTAACGGCCTGCCATTGCCCGGCCGGATAGCGTGCGCGCCTTGCCCGTCAGGCCGACGATCTGACCGAATTTGAAATACCGCCGAAGGGTAAATTCGAGATATCCGTTGGTTATCTCATACAATTGCGAGATTCCGCACGAGAGAGCGTGCGACCCAGCACAAAAAAAGCGAGCACGGGTGATGAATTCGCAAGCATTGAGAAGCGCACTGCTGGCCGGGCCGATCCAGGACGAACGACTCGTCAAACTGGAGACGCCGCTCGGCCCTGACGTCCTGCTGCCCCACCGCGTCAAGGGGCGATCCCGGCTCGGGCGTCATTTCGAGTTCACGGTCGACGCCGTGTCGGTGTCCGATGACATCGAACTCAAGAAGCTGATCGCGCAGCCTGTGACGCTGCGCATCCAGCAGGCCGACAAATCGTACGTGCCGCACCACGGGTACGTGCACGCTGCCCGCCGGCTCGGGTCGGACAGTGGCCTCACGCACTACCAGATCATCTTCGCCTCGTTCCTGCACTTCCTGAAGTTCCGCCGCGACCAGCGCATCTGGCAGGACAAGTCCGCCGACGAGATCATCACCGACGTCCTGAACCAGCATCAGCAGGCCAGGGGCTGTTTCGACTTCAGGCTCTACCAGCCGCTGCCGCCCCGTTCGTTCTGCATGCAATACGAGGACGACTGGAACTTCGTGCACCGCCTGATGGAATCGGAAGGCCTGTACGGCTTCTGGGAGCAGGCGCAGGACGGCAAGTCGCACAAGCTCGTCATCGTCGACCGGATCGACGCACTGCCCGCCCTGGCGCCACAGACCCTGCGCTTTCATCACGCCGGCGCACACGACGAGGCCGACACGCTCGTCCAGTTCTCCGGCACGCGCACACTGCGCAGCGTCGCGCGCACGACGCGCACGTTCGACTACAAGCAGCCGCCCACCGCATCGAATCCGAAGGCGACTCACCTGCCGACGATCGCGAACCAGGGCGACCTGCCACAGCAACTCGAAGTCTACGAATACACCGGGGCCTACACGTATCCCGAACAGTCTCGCGGCGACCATCTGTCGAAGATCTGGATGGAGGAACAGGAGTCGCTCGCGAAGCGCTTTCACGGTATCGGTGGCGTCCGGCGCATGGACGCGGGACGCACGTTCGAGCTGGCGGATCACCCCGAACACGACAAGGACGATGCTGGCCAGCGCCGCTTCGCCGTGATCGAAACGGCGTGGCTGATCGCCAACAACCTGCCCGTCTCCGATCGACAGGCCGGGTTCCCGCACAGCCTGCAGGCCGAAATCGACGACCTCGTGCAGGCCGGCGGCGCCGACCTGAAGCATGTCCGGCATCCGGACGGCAGCGCGGGCATTTTCCAGGTCAGCATCGAAGCGCAGCGCACCACGGTGCCGTTCCGCAGCCCGTTCGAACACCCCAAGCCGCCGATGCATCTGCAGTCGGCGAGCGTCGTTGCACCGCAAGGCGAGGAAGTCCACACCGACGAACTCAATCGAATCAAGGTCCGCTTCCACTGGGATCGCCTCAACGACGGCGACGAGAAGGCCTCGTGCTGGTTGCGCGCTGCCGCATCGGATTCGGGCAACGGCTATGGCGCCGTGCACCCCCATCGCAGCGGCGAGGAAGTGCTGGTCGATTTCCTCGGCGGCGACTGCGACCGTCCGATCGTCGTCGGGAAGCTGTACAACGGGGCAACGCGCCCGCAATGGCACAGCAACGGCATTCTGTCCGGGTACCGATCGAAGGAATACGCGGGCGCCGGTTACAACCAGCTGGTGCTCGACGACGCGACCGCGCAGAACCGCGTGCACCTGTACAGCAGCCAGGCCAACACGCACCTGCACCTCGGCTACCTGATCGACCACACGGGCAACAACCGCGGCAGCTACCTCGGCAGCGGGTTCGACCTACGTTCCGACGCCTTCGGCGCGGTTCGGGCGAACCGCGGCCTGTACGTCACCACGCATCCGAAACAACCGGCAAGCCAGCCGCTCGACGTCCAGGAGACGCAACAGCAGCTCGTCACGGCGGAAGGCCTGATGGAAGCGATGTCGGGGGTCAGCGTGCAGCATCAGGGCGATTCGCTCGACCCCGGCCACGCGGCGCTGAAGCAGTTCACCGATGCGACGCAGAACAGCATGAGCGGCAGCGCGTCGGGCGGGCGAACCGGCGGCGGCGGAACCGGCAGCGCCAATGCATTCAAGGAACCCGTGATGCTCTTCGGCAGCCCGGCCGGCATCGCACTGTCGACACAGCAATCGGTGCAGTTCGCCGCGGACCAGCACGTCAACCTCGTCAGCGGACAGAGCACGCACGTCGCGGCCGGGAAATCGCTGATCGCGAGTGTCCTCGACCGTATCAGCCTGTTCGCGCAGAACGCGGGGATCAAGCTGTTCGCCGGCAAGGGCAAGGTCGAAGTGCAGGCGCAGGCAGACAACATCGAGCTGACCGCGCAGAAGGCGCTGAAGCTGATCGCCGTCACGCAATCGATCGAAGGTGCCGCGGCGAAGGAAATCCTGCTGACGTCCGGCGGCGCCTATATCCGCATCGCGAACGGCAACATCGAGGTGCACGCGCCCGGCAAGATCGACATCAAGGGCGCGCAGCATGCGTTCAGCGGCCCCACGCACCTGTCGCAAACCATGCCGACGCTGCCGAACTCGAGCGGCAACTACGACCAGGCGTTCATCGCGCACTGGGCCGGCACCGACATTCCGGTCGCGAACACGCGATACCAGATGTTCTCGAACGGCACGCTGATCTCGGAAGGCGTCACCAACGCGGCAGGCGAGACGGGGCTCACGCAGAGCCACGTGCCGCATGACGTCGTCGTCAAGTTTTTAGGGAAATCGAATGGCTGACGTGCAACAGAAGGACAACGTCCTGGGTACCGGCGCGGGAATGCTGACGCCGACGGGGTACAAGGATCGGCCGAAGGTGCAGATCAGCATCTGCGACAAGCATGTCACGCCGGCCGCCGATTCCATCATTGGCACTTGCCCGTTCTACTACCTGCCGCTTCACGGCGAGTACTGGGAAACGGTCGAGAAGGTCAGCATGTCGAGCGCATGGGAGACCGTCAAGAAATTTGCCACGTCATGGGATCCGTGGAAAGACAAGAAAGTCGTCCATGAACTGCTGCACCGGCGGGAGGACCTGCTCAAGCCGAAAAGCATCGATTCGGACTGGTCCCGCCACGGCAATTTCATGATGCGTCATATCGGGTGCGGGCATAAGCCGCCTGCTTACTATGTGAGCTACGGCTACTACTATTGCTCGGATTACGGCACCAATCTCTACCCCACCCTCACGGCAAAAGGAAAGAAATGGCTGGATAGCGCGCGGTGGTGGCTTCAGAAATACATCGAGATCGGGCTGTACCAGAACATGCAGGGAAACCAGATCGCAATCAAAAGCGCGAAACCGGGAAACGGCAAGCTCTCGATGCAGGTGAAGCGATACGAACTGGAGCTGGACAAGGACGGAGAAACGTTCAAGACCTTCGCCTTTGTCACTCACCCATTGGCGTATCTGGATGGAGGGCTAGCCGGCCTGCCGGTCTCGGATCTCGTCAAGATCGGCAAGCGGCCAAACATCGAGGAATGGGGCGACGCGCGCACGCGCCAACAGGCAATCGACGCGGGCATCCCCGTCGCCAAGGCAAAAGCGCGCGAATGGAGCCAGGATGCGGTCGACAAGGCACGCGAGTGGGGCTCGGACGCCGCCGACAAGGCACGCGAGTGGGGCTCGGATGCGGCCGATGAAGTCAACCGCGCGCTCGAACGTTTGCTGAAAAAGTGACATGCGAAAACACAAGCGCTGGAAATGGATCGCCGGTGGCCTCGTTGCCGTGGCCATTGCAACATACGGGTACTTAAACATGACGACGGGCTGGGAGACGATATCGACAAGCTTCATGCGGGACGACGCGCCATATGGTGGCGGCAACTTCCGCATCAAGGGCAATGAGGTGATGAGTGTCAAGCTCGCCAATCCCGAAGTGACGTTCAAGCCCCAGGCCGAATCGAACGAGCCGCAGCGGCCCGAGCCGACCGAAGCGTGGATGAACGACACCGGCGAGTTGCTGAACCGCATGACGATCAGCTTCTTCCGCGGCACCATCGACGGCGGGATGAAGCGCCAATTCCAGCAGGTCGGCCAGGATGCCGCCTGGTGGTACTCGCCCGACTGGACCGTTCAGTTCATCAGTACGTCATGGATGAACTACAAGGCTCCCGAGGCACAAGGCGGCGACGCGCCGCAAACCACCCGGCTGTGGAAATCGACCAATGGCGGCCTGACCTGGTCGCAACTGCCATGGCCTGCAAGCCAGAACATCGGCCGCCTGCTCTTTCTCGATCCGCAGCGCGGCTACGCGGCCGGCTGGGGGCCACGCATATGGCGGACTTCGGACGGCGGAAACACGTGGCAGGCGATCGATGTGCCGGCCGATGCACACGTCGGCAGCGAGACGCGCCAGGATTTCAATGCAATCAGCCTCGGCCCGGACGGTGTTCTGCGAATCGCCTACCATGTCGCACAGACTGCCGAAGCACCGGCTCACAGCGTAGTCGACCGGCTCGATTGGGGGCAGCACGTATTCGTGACGGATACCGTGCTGCCGGGCCAGGTCATCACTGCGCTCGACACTACGCCGGAATCGGGATCACGTTACTCGCTGTACACGCTGTCGCGTCTCGACGAGCCTCAAAACGGCGAGGATCATGACAACATCCGCCGGACGGGCGCCATTTCCACGTGGACGAACGACCATCCCGAGTCCGTGCAGCAACTGCGCACCTTCGACGAGAAGCTCACGCTCGACAGCATGAGCATCGGTCGAAACGGCCTCCTGCTCGTCTATGCAACCGATCCGAACTCCGGAAGCGGCGGTACCGGCGGCGGCGCACCGATCGACCTGACGTTCAGCAGCACCGACGCCGGCAAGTCGTGGAATAAAACGTCAGACAAGACCGCACAGGGCGGCTACTTCGACGCGCAGACCAACACGCTGTACTGGCTGCACGCCTATACGCTGAAGAAACGGACCTTCTGATCGCGCGCCGGCCGCCTCGGCGGCCGGCCCTCACCGCGGCTGCGCGATCGTCATGATCGCGAACCGCAGCGACCTGTCTCGCGCACGATGGCCTTGGCCGCACGCACACCGCCGGCCACGGTGCTCACGCATCACTGGCCGCGCTGCGGCTCGAACACGAACGGTTGGGTCAGCAGGAACGGGTTCGCGGTCGCGCCCGTCTGCACGCAGCTCGCGTGCGTCATCGCGTCGACGGCCGCGCGGTCGGCCGCCGCATTGCGGCTGCTCGTCGTCACGGTGACGTTCTGCGCTTCGCCGGACGTCGTCATCAGCGCGCGCACGAGCACGGTCGCCGGACGCGTGAGCGGCTTCGCGGTATCCGGATAGACGGCGCGTGGAATGTGACAGGTCAGCTTGCTTTCCTGCGACGACGACAGCATCGCGCAGCCGGAAAACAGCATCGCGACGGCGGGCAGGATCAGGTAGGTCGAGCGAATAGCCATGGTCGAATATCGTTCTTGAGCACTGTTCCGGACACACGCGCCGCGCACCGGAACACGTCGCCCGGCCGCATTGCATGCGTCACACTGCGCCGCGGCCATCGGACCGGCGCCCCGTTACGGCCGCACGGCCGATCGATGCTCGGCCGCGATCCTGCGTGGCGGACTTCCCGGGTGGCCGGGGTGTTGCCTGTGTTCGCGCTGCCCTCGCCTCACACGGGTCGGCACGCTAGCGCTTTCGCGCATTGTGCACGCCCAGCCCGGCGAGCGGCGGCAATTTGACAATGGTTGACGCGAATCGCCGGGTCTTCAGCCGGAATCCATGCAATCCGCGAGGTAATCGATGCGCGGCCGGATTCGCCGGGTTGCGCCGGGCGCTGACGCCGGACGCGCACCGCTGCTCCGTCACGGCGCGGCACATGCCGGAATTCCCCGTTCCGGCAGGCGCTGCGCGCATCAATCCGAATCGTCGTCGTCCTCGTCGTCGGCCGCATCGGCCGGCACTTCGCCGTATTTCGCGACGACCGCCGCCTTGAACGGCTTCAGCGCCGGCTGCTGATCGCACAGCTTGTACAGCGCAGCCAGTTGTTGCGGCCAGTCCTTCAACTCCTTCGCAAACACGTGCAGGCGCGCGACGGTGTCGAGCGCGTCGGCCTCGCGGCCGGCCAACGCCTGCAGCACCACATAGCGGCGCAGCACCGTCTCGCCGGGCAACAGCGCGATCGCGCGCTCATGCGCGGCGAGCTTGGCCGGCAGGTCGTCCGCCGAAATCGGGAGCAGCGTGGCCGCACCGTATTCGCCCCACGCGCCGAACAGCAGCGACGGCGCATCGCGGTACTGCGCAGCCGGATCGCTGCCGTAATACAGCACTTCCGCGCGCTGGTAGTCGCGCAACACCGGCACCGCCGCCAGCACGCCGCCGACCGACAGCACCGCGAACAGCCCGAACGCCGCACGCCCTGGCAGGATGCGCAGCGACTTCACCTCGAGCAGCCCGATCACGAACATGGCCGGCAACAGGAAGAACATGTACTGCTGCGGATACTCGACCAGCGCGTGCATCAGCAGGATGCCGATCAGCGCGAAGCCGAACACGCGCATGCTCGACTGCGGCGCGCGCACCGCACGCACGAACCACGTCACGAGCGCGACGACGAGCACGCCCAGGCCGACGAGGCCGGACTTCGCGAGCAGGTCGATGAAGATGTCGTGCGAGTTGTTCGCGATCTCGACGCCGCCGAGCGAGCGCACGAGCGCGAACTGGTGCGACGGGAATTCGCCCCAGCCGACACCGAGCAGCGGATGTTCGCGGAACATCGCGAGTCCGTACTTCCACAGCGCGAGGCGCGGCGCGATCTGCCCCGCGTCACGCATCCGGTCGGCCGCGGATTCCGCGAGACCCAGGTGATAGTGGACGTTCGCCCAGCGCACCGCGACGTTCACCGCGATGAACACCACCGCGAGCACGACCGGGATCGCCCACGCACGCGCATTGCCCGGCGCGCGGCGCGATTCGAGCCACGCCATCCAGAAGCCCGCGACGACCATCACCGCGACCTGCAGCCACGGCCCGCGCGACACCGTCAGCGCCAGGCCGACGGACAGCACGATCGACAGCGCGAGCCACGCCCATACCGCGAGCCGGCGCGTCTGCACGAGATACAGCGCGCCCGCGAGCGCGAACGCGATGTAGCTGGCCAGATGGTTCGCCTGCGCCATGTTGCCGTACGGACGGCGATCGACCGCGATGTTGTACACCACGACGAACGGCGACAGCGCCGACTCGAGGTGGAACAACTGCACGATCTGCGTTCCGACCGCGAACACGCCGCCGATGAGCAGCGCGCCGGCCATCATCCGCGACACGGCCTCGGCCAGCCCGTCGCGTGCGAGCGCATAGCCGGCCTGCATCGCGACCAGCGCGGCGGCGAGATAGCCGACCGCCAGCCAGTTCATCGACGGCACCTTGAGCGGGATCAGCGCCACCTGCGCGATGAGCACCACGGCGAACCCGAGCGGCGCGACGAACGCGGCCGGCGCCGCAAACGGCTCGGCCGGGCGGCCCGTGCGCGCGAGCAGCACGACGGACACCCCCACCAGCAGATACAGCACCAGCGCGGAAAACTCGGAATAGAAGGTCGGGATCGGATACGTGTGATTCGTGATCGCGTACGGCACGATCAGGGCGACAGCCAGCGCAACGAGCGGCAACGAACGGGAAAAAGTAGAAGGCATGAGCGAACCGGATGTCAGCAACCGGCGCACTATACAAAACTTTCCCCCCTCTGTGCGGAGCCTTCGCGCCGCGACCCGACACGGCACGGCCGCCCCGGCCGGCTAAAGCGGCGGCCGGCATGCCGCCCGCGCCGCCCTGCTCCGCCATCGGCGCTACGCGCGGCACTCCGCCGGCGCATATTTCGCGGGCAGCGTCGCCGCTTCGCCCGGCAGTGGCCCGGCCCCCGGCGCGGGCAGCGATGACGCCCCTTTGCCGGCGGCGAAGCACTCCCACGCGATCGCGCCGGCCTGCATCGCGCCCTTTTTGAGCGGCACGCGTGCGGTGGGCGCGTCGGCCTTGTCGGGCGCGGACGGCACGAGCACCAGCGTATTGGTGCCGGCCGCGGCGACGCGCGTGGTGAACGCGACCGTGATCTGGCCGGTCTCGCCGTCGATCACAACCGATTCGACGTTGCGGGTCGCGGCCGGCGGGCTGTAGCCGCCGTCGAGGCTCGCGCCGCTTGCGGCGTTGTCGGCAACGGCGAGGCGCGCGGACGACGCAAGCGCGAGCCCTTCGCCGACGCGCGAGCGCGCAAGGTAATCCTGGTACGCGGGAATCGCATAGGCCGCGATCACGCCGACGATCGCCAGCACGATCATCAGTTCGATCAGCGTGAAGCCGGCCGGCCGCCAGCGCGGCGACGGCCGGTTCGCGCGCCGCAGATCGGCGGCGACGCGACGGAACAGGGAAACGGAAAAGGCTTCGAACATGGCAGGCTCCGGAAACGAAAAACGCCTGCCGATAAAGGCAGGCGTCTCGATCGTAGCCAGCGGACCGTGAATCCGGCAGTCGGCCGGACGGCCAATGTCAGTGCGCGTGTGGTACGTCGCGGCGCTTCCTGAGCGTGTAACCGATCGCCACGACGAACAGCGCGCCCGCGATGCTCGCGCCGTAGAGGACCTCCGGCGTATCGAGCACCGGCCAGCGGTCGCCGACCGGGTCATTCACGATCAGCCCGCCCGCGATCCAGCCGAGCAGGCCCGCGCCGAATGCCACGAAGATCGGGAAACGGTCGAGCAGCTTCAGCACCAGCGTGCTGCCCCACACGATGATCGGCACGCTGACGACGAGCCCGAAGATCACGAGCGCGATCCGGTGCGACGGGTCGGCCTGTTCGGCCGCGCCCGCGATCGCGATCACGTTGTCGAGGCTCATCACCGCATCGGCGATCACGATCGTCTTCACGGCGTCCCACAGCCGGCTGGCCGGCTTGATGTCGTCGTGCGCGCCCTCGACCGGCGCCATCAGCTTGATGCCGATCCACAGCAGCAACAACCCGCCACCGAGCTTCAGGAACGGCACGTCGAGCAGCGCGACCGCAAACGTGATCAGCGCGACACGCAGCAGGATCGCCCCCGCGGTGCCCCAGATGACGCCGCGCAGCCGCTGGTTCGCGGGCAGGTTGCGGCATGCGAGCGCGATCACGACGGCGTTGTCGCCGCCGAGCAGGATATCGATGATGACGATCTGGAGAACGGCGCCCCAGTGGAGCGACGTGAGGAATTCGAGCATGGCGTGACGGGCAGGACGGCGGCCGCCCGCGGGCGACCCGGTTCATTGCCGGCACATGCGCGATGCATGCCCGGTGCTTACGAATTCATTGCGCGAGCATAACAAAAAACGCCGGCAAAGCCGGCGTTTTCTGCAGGACGAACCCACGTGGAAATATTACAGCGCCTTCTTCAGCAGACGGCCCATTTCCGACGGGTTGCGCGTGACGGTGATGCCGCACGCTTCCATGATTTCCAGCTTCGCTTCGGCCGTATCCGCACCGCCCGAGATCAGCGCGCCGGCGTGGCCCATGCGCTTGCCCGGAGGCGCCGTGACGCCCGCGATGAAGCCGACGACCGGCTTCTTCATGTTGTCCTTGATCCACTCTGCCGCATTGGCTTCGTCCGGACCACCGATTTCGCCGATCATCACGACCGCGTCCGTATCCGGATCGTCGTTGAACATCTTCATCACGTCGATGTGCTTCAGACCGTTGATCGGGTCGCCGCCGATACCGACTGCCGACGACTGGCCGAGGCCGAGTGCCGTCAGCTGGGCAACCGCTTCATACGTCAGCGTGCCCGAACGCGACACGACGCCGATGCGGCCCTTGCGGTGGATGTGACCCGGCATGATGCCGATCTTCAGTTCGTCCGGCGTGATCGTGCCCGGGCAGTTCGGCCCGAGCAGCAGCGTCTTGCGACCTTCGCGACGCATGCGGTCCTTCACTTCGATCATGTCACGGACGGGGATGCCTTCCGTGATGCAGATCGCGAGATCCAGGTCGGCTTCGACCGCTTCCCAGATCGCAGCGGCTGCGCCTGCCGGCGGAACGTAGATGACCGACACGGTCGCGCCGGTTTCTGCCTTCGCTTCCTTGACGCTCGCGTAGATCGGAATGCCTTCGAAATCTTCGCCGGCCTTCTTCGGGTTCACGCCCGCGACGAATGCTTCGCGGCCGTTTGCGTATTCACGGCAGGCGCGCGTATGGAACTGACCGGTTTTGCCGGTAATGCCCTGCGTGATGACCTTCGTGTCCTTGTTGATCAGAATCGACATGTATTTTGACCTCTGTTCGATTGGCGTCGCGTATGAACCGCGCCGCCATGCGTGTTCATTAGCGCGCGCTTACTTGCCTGCGGCTGCCGCGACGACCTTCTGCGCAGCTTCTTCCATGCTGTCCGCCGAGATGATCGGCAGGCCCGAATCGGCCAGCATCTTCTTGCCGAGGTCCTCGTTCGTGCCCTTCATGCGCACGACGAGCGGCACGTTCAGGTTCACGGCCTTCGAACCGGCAATCACGCCTTCCGCGATCACGTCGCAGCGCATGATGCCGCCGAAGATGTTCACGAGGATCGCCTTCAGATCCGGGTTCTTCAGCATCAGCTTGAACGCTTCGGTGACCTTCTCGGTCGTCGCGCCACCGCCGACGTCCAGGAAGTTCGCCGGTTCGCCGCCGAACAGCTTGATGGTGTCCATCGTCGCCATTGCCAGGCCCGCGCCGTTCACGAGACAGCCGATGTTGCCGTCGAGCGAGATGTACGCGAGGTCGAACTTCGACGCTTCGATTTCAGCCGGATCTTCTTCGTCCAGGTCGCGGTACGCGACGATTTCCGGGTGGCGGAACAGCGCGTTCGAGTCGAAGTTGAACTTCGCGTCGAGTGCGATGACCTTGCCGTCGCCGGAGACGTTCAGCGGGTTGATTTCAGCCAGCGATGCGTCGGTTTCCCAGAATGCCTTGTACAGGCCTTGCAGGATCGCGCGTGCTTGCGGAATCGAAGCAGCCGGCACGCCGATCTTCGCGGCGAGGTCGTCGGCTTGCGCGTCGAGCAGGCCCGTCGACGGCTCGACGATGACCTTGTGGATCAGTTCCGGGTGCTTTTCGGCGACTTCTTCGATGTCCATCCCGCCTTCGCTCGAACCCATCAGCACGATCTTTTGCGAGATGCGATCGACGACGAGGCTGACATACAGTTCCTGCTTGATGTCGGCGCCTTCTTCGATCATCAGACGGTTGACCTTCTGGCCTTCCGGACCGGTCTGGTGCGTGACGAGCTGCATGCCGAGAATCTGGTTCGCGTATTCGCGAACCTGCTCGATCGACTTCGCCACCTTCACGCCGCCGCCCTTGCCACGGCCGCCTGCGTGAATCTGAGCCTTCACGACCCATACCGGGCCGCCGAGCTCTTCTGCCACCTTGACGGCCTCGTCAACCGAGAACGCCGGCTTGCCGCGCGGTACCGCGACTCCGAATTTCCGCAGGATTTCCTTACCCTGGTACTCGTGAATCTTCATGCGTGATTCCCTTCAGTCTGAGAGTTGGATGAAAAGTCGCTTTAGACGCTTCTTCGAATGATTTCCGTTCATTCCTTCGTGCTGCCTTCACCGGGCACGTCCGGCCGGCTCGCGCCATACCAGCGCGGGTAGTACTGCCGCACGACCTCGCCGTCGAACCGCAACGCCCGGCAGCGGCCGAGCTGGAAAGGCGCTTCGTCGTGCACGCCGTCATGGTCCGGCCCTTCGCCCCCCTCCTCGCGCACGTTCCACACGTCACCGGCGAATGCCTGGATCGCTGCCGTCGGCAGCACGGCGCACAGTTCGGTGAGGTGGGAGCAGCCTGCGACGCCGGCGAGCAGCCGGTTCGCGTTGCGGCGGAAATTGCGGAAGAGATTGAGCCCGATGAGGGCCCGATAGGCGGGAGAGGCGGATTGACAGTGACCGGGATAGGGAACCCATTCCGAAGACGCTTCGGCGTCGACGACATTGAGGTCACGATCGATAGTCACGCGCAGCCAGAGTTCGTGGATCGGCAGGCCCTGGGGCCGGATGCCCGACGCAAGCGCGACATCGCGCGGCTTGTGGTCGGTCAGGCAGGCTTCGATGTCCCACAAGCCGTCGCCGCGCTCGTAAGCTTCCGCTCGGATTGCGCGTTGATGTCGCAACTGACGGGGCACGGGCTCGGATAGCGGCATGCTGGAGGTTGAGGCCGAAGAGGAAAACCCGTGGATTTTAGCATATTGGGTATTTGAGACAGGTGGACGCGACGGCGGGTATTCCCGCCTGTCCGGAATCGGTTGCGTTGCAGCAAAATCGCGCGCCACGCGCGCGATCGGCGCGGTCAGTCGTCGATCAGGAAATCGTCGCCGACCTTCAGCAACTTCACGATGGTCGCACTCGAGAAGCCGCGCGCGGCGAGAAAGCGCGCCTGCTTCGCACGCTCGGCCGGCGTTTGCGGCAGTGCACCGAATTTCTTGCGCCAGACCGCCTGCGCACGCGCCCATTCGGTCTCGCGGAGTTGGGCATTCACCTCCTCGACGAGCGTGTCGCCCACCGCATGGCGCTTCAGCTCGCTGACGATGCGTGCGACGCCGACACGCGACGCGCGACGATGCACGAGACTCTCGGCAAAGCGGGCATCGGACAGCCAGCCTTCCTGTTCCAGCGCATCGAGCACCGGCTCGACGGATTCGTCTTCGCCGACGTAGGGCGCGAGCTTGCGCGCGAGTTCCGTGCGACTGTATTCACGGCGGGAGAGATAGCCGAGCGCGCGGCCCTTCAGCGATCGCTGAGGCTTCGATGACTTGCGCTCGGTAGCGCCCGGAGCGTCACCTGATGACGTGCCGGAAGAAGCACCCGGCGCGCGACGTGTGCGGCGCGGATGCTGACTGCTGCGCGTATAAACATCCTCCCTGGCCGGCGCCGATGCATCGGCTGCGCGATCGCCCGGGAAGCTGACACCGGAAACACGACGGCGGGAGCGGTCGTGCGCGTCGAACGATTCATCGTCGTCGAACGGATCGTCCGGTGCGGCAATCTCAAACGAAACGAGGGCATCGTCGGATGCCCTCGTCGCGGTGCGGTTCGCGGCATCGCTGCCTGCGCCCCGCCGATCGGCGCCCGAGGATCCGGCTCGCCGGCCGGAGCGACCCGCCGTTTCGGGCGCGTCGCTCTCCTCCGGCTCGCCAGCCTGACCTCGGCGCCCGACCATCACTCTTCTTCGTCCATCGCCTCGGCTTCGTCCTGGCCTGCACCATCGGGCATGGCGACCACGCCAAGCGATTCGCGAATGCGGTTCTCGATCTCGCGTGCGATTTCCGGATTCTCGCGCAGGAATTCACGCGCGTTGTCCTTGCCCTGACCGATCTTCTCGCCGTTGTAGCTGTACCAGGCGCCGGCTTTGTCGACGATCTTCGCCTGCACGCCGAGATCGATGATCTCGCCCTGACGCGAAATGCCTTCGCCATACAGGATGTCGAAGATCGCTTCGCGGAACGGCGGCGACACCTTGTTCTTGACGACCTTCACGCGGGTTTCGTTGCCGATCACCTCGTCGTTCTTCTTGATCGAGCCGATCCGGCGGATGTCGAGACGCACCGACGAGTAGAACTTCAGCGCGTTGCCGCCCGTCGTGGTTTCCGGGTTGCCGAACATCACGCCGATCTTCATCCGGATCTGGTTGATGAAGATCACCAGGCAGTTCGTGCGCTTGATCGTGCCGGTCAGCTTGCGCAGCGCCTGCGACATCAGGCGGGCCTGCAGACCCGGCAGCGAATCGCCCATCTCGCCTTCGATTTCGGCCTTCGGCACGAGCGCCGCGACCGAGTCGATGACGATCATGTCGATCGAGCCCGAGCGCACCAGCGCGTCGGTGATTTCAAGCGCCTGCTCGCCGGTGTCCGGCTGCGAGATCAGCAGCTCCGGCACGTTCACGCCGAGCTTCGACGCGTACTGGACGTCGAGCGCGTGCTCGGCGTCGATGAAGGCTGCGGTGCCGCCGATCTTCTGCAGTTCGGCGATGACCTGCAGCGTGAGCGTGGTTTTACCGGACGATTCCGGGCCGTAGATTTCGACCACCCGGCCGCGCGGCAGGCCGCCGACGCCGAGCGCGATATCGAGACCGAGCGAGCCCGTGGACACGACCTGGATGTTCTCGGCCGCCTCGCCGTCGCCCATGCGCATGATCGAGCCCTTGCCGAACTGCTTTTCGATCTGGGCAAGCGCGGCGGCCAGCGCCTTGCTCTTCTCGGCGGTCATCCCGGAGCCCTTCTTGCTATCTTCCATGAATCGTCCTTTGCTATGATGAGCAGCGTCTGTTAGAGGCGCGCCACTTTCAAGCGCTGCCCACGAATGCAGACACTGTATAAAAAAACAGTGTTTTGTGCAAGCCCGCAATGCAGAGCGTTGTACACGAATAACTTCGGAGACAGCCGGCCGGCGCGAACGCCCCGCCGGCCATCGGTCAGCACCATGCGAATTCTCATCGCGGAAGACGACAGCATACTCGCGGACGGCCTCACCCGGTCACTCCGCCAATCGGGCTATGCGGTCGACCACGTGAAGACCGGTGTCGACGCCGATACCGCGCTGTCGATGCAGACATTCGACCTGCTGATCCTCGATCTCGGGCTCCCGAAAATGCCCGGGCTCGACGTGCTCAAGCGCCTGCGCGCCCGCAATTCCAATCTCCCCGTGCTGATCCTGACGGCCGCCGACAGCGTCGACGAGCGCGTGAAGGGGCTCGACCTCGGCGCCGACGACTACATGGCCAAGCCGTTCGCGCTCAACGAGCTCGAGGCGCGCGTGCGCGCGCTGACCCGACGCGGCGCGGGCGGCGGCCCGACCGTCGTGCGCCACGGCTCGCTCGCGTTCGACCAGGTCGGCCGGATCGCGTATGCGAACGATCACGTGCTCGACCTCTCCGCCCGCGAGCTCGGCCTGCTCGAGGTGCTGCTGCAGCGGATCGGCCGGCTCGTGTCGAAGGAGCAGCTCGTCGACCATCTCTGTGAGTGGGGCGAGGAAGTCAGCAACAACGCGATCGAAGTCTACGTGCACCGGCTGCGCAAGAAGATCGAACCCAGCGGCGTACGGATCTCGACCGTGCGCGGCCTCGGCTATTGCCTCGAAAAGGTCGCGCCCGCCGCGCCGGCCGACACGGCAGCGCCCCAGCCCGCGGTGGCCGGCACGCCGCTGCGCTGAACCCGGGCGTCGCCGCGATGGCCACGCCGGCCCATACCCGCCCCCCGACCGGCGCGCCGTCGTCGGCCGCCGACGAAGCGCGCGACGCTCGCTACGAGAACCCGTTTGCGCCGCCCGACGAAACCGATGCGCCCGAGGCGCCGCGCCCGCGCTCGCTGTTCGGCGAGATCCTCGACTGGATGCTCGCGCCGCTGCTGCTGCTGTGGCCGATGAGCATCGCCGTCACCTATCTGGTCGCGAAGACGATCGCGAACGGCCCGTTCGACCGCGCGCTCGAGACCAACGCCTATGTGCTCGCGCGGCAGATCCATCCGGTGAACGGTGTCGCCGAGCTGACGCTGCCGGAGCAGACCCGCGACTTCCTGCGCGCGGACAACGTCGACAGCGTGTACTTCCAGGTGCTCGGCACGCGCGGCGAGCTGGTCGCGGGCGAAGCCGACATGCCGCTGCCGCGCGACGAGGACCGCCCGCCGCCAGGCGTCGTCATGTTCCGCGACGACCTGCTGCGCGGCAACGACGTGCGCGTCGCGTATACGACGGTCGCGCTGCCGCTATCGGGCAGCCCGCAGCCCGTGCTCGTGCAGGTCGGCGAAACGCTGGACAAGCGCAACGCGCTCGCGAACGACATCATCAAGGGCGTGATCCTGCCGCAGTTCGTGATCCTGCCGCTCGCGATCCTGCTGGTCTGGTTCGGGCTGTCGCGCGGGCTCGCGCCGCTCAACGCGCTGCAGGCGCACATCCGCGCGCGGCGGCCCGACGACCTGTCGCCGGTCGAGGCGCAGCGCGCGCCGCCCGAGATCGAGCCGCTCGTCACGTCGTTCAACGACCTGCTCGCCCGCCTCGAACAGAACATGGCGCTGCAGAAGCGCTTCATCGCCGACGCCGCCCATCAGATGAAGACGCCGCTCGCGGGCCTGCGCACGCAGGCCGAGTTCGCGCTGCGCCACCCCGTCCCGCCCGACGTGCAGCGCTCGCTCGAGCAGATCGCGACGAGCTCCGAGCAGGCCGCGCGGCTCGTCACGCAGTTGCTTGCGCTGGCGCGCGCCGAGAACCGCGCGAGCGGGCTGACGTTCGAGCCGGTCGAGATCGCCACGCTCGCGCGGCGCGCGGTGCGCGACTGGGTACAGGCCGCGCTCGCGAAACGGATGGATCTCGGCTACGAAGGCCCGCCGGACTCGCCGGACCCGCCGGACGACAGGCCGCTCGACGTCGACGGCAATCCGGTGATGCTGCGGGAGATGCTCGGCAACCTGATCGACAACGCGATCCGCTACACGCCGGACGGCGGCCGCATCACGGTGCGCGTGCGCGCCGAGCCCGCGGCGCGGCTCGTGCATCTCGAAGTCGAGGACACCGGGCCGGGTATCCCGGCCCCCGAACGCGAGCGCGTCGTCGAGCGCTTCTACCGGATCCTCGGGCGGGAAGGCGACGGCAGCGGCCTCGGGCTCGCGATCGTGCGCGAGATCGCCACGCAGCACGGCGGCACGCTGACGCTCGACGATCATGTGTACCAGCACGCACCGCGCCTCGCCGGCACGCTCGTGCGCGTCAGCCTGCCGCTGGCCGACACCGCCCCGGATTAACCCTGACGTGCGCCGCCGCAACACGCCCCGATCGAGTCAAAATCTGAGATTTACCAGAAGTTCAAAGCACTTCGCAGCACGATGGGCGCACGAAACAACCGATTCGGCGCGGGTTAACCTGCAGTCGTTTTGTACGCGCGAGTCAGTCGGCCGTAAGTTTCCGTACCAATAATCCTCGACAGGCCCGTCCACCCAAGGCGGCCGCACATCTATATCAAGGGACTTGGAGACGACTCATGGCAACGTTAGGCGGGCAAATTTCCCACTCGCCGATGACGGGCGAAGAGAAGAAAGTGATCTTCGCGTCGTCGCTCGGCACCGTGTTCGAGTGGTACGACTTTTACCTGGCCGGCTCGCTCGCGGCCTACATCAGCAAGAGCTTCTTCTCCGGCGTCAATCCGACCGCCGCCTTCATCTTCACGCTGCTCGGCTTCGCGGCCGGCTTCGCGGTGCGACCGTTCGGCGCGATCGTGTTCGGCCGCCTCGGCGACCTCGTCGGCCGCAAGCACACGTTCCTCGTGACGATCGTGATCATGGGCGTCTCGACGTTCGTGGTCGGCTTCCTGCCCGGCTACGCGTCGATCGGCATCGCCGCGCCCGTGATCTTCATCGCGATGCGGCTGTTGCAGGGCCTCGCGCTCGGCGGCGAGTACGGCGGCGCGGCGACCTACGTCGCCGAGCATGCGCCGGCCAACCGTCGCGGCTTCTACACCGCGTGGATCCAGACGACCGCCACGCTCGGCCTGTTCCTGTCGCTGCTCGTGATCCTCGGCGTGCGCACGTTCATCGGCGAGGAAGCGTTCGGCAGCTGGGGCTGGCGCGTGCCGTTCGTCGCGTCGATCCTGCTGCTCGCGGTGTCGGTGTGGATCCGGTTGCAGCTGAACGAATCGCCGGTGTTCCTGCGCATCAAGGCGGAAGGCAAGACGTCGAAGGCGCCGCTGACCGAAGCGTTCGGCCAGTGGAAGAACCTGAAGATCGTGATCCTCGCGCTCGTCGGCCTGACCGCCGGCCAGGCCGTCGTGTGGTACACGGGCCAGTTCTACGCACTGTTCTTCCTCACGCAGACGCTGAAGGTGGACGGTGCGAGCGCGAACATCCTGATCGCGATCGCGCTCCTGATCGGCACGCCGTTCTTCCTGTTCTTCGGTTCGCTGTCGGACAAGATCGGCCGCAAGCCGATCATCCTCGCGGGCTGCCTGATCGCGGCACTGACCTACTTCCCGCTGTTCAAGGCGCTCACGCACTACGCGAACCCGCAGCTCGAGGTCGCGACGCAGAAGGCGCCGATCACGGTCATCGCCGATCCGGCCGCCTGCTCGTTCCAGTTCAACCCGGTGGGCACGTCGAAGTTCACGAACTCGTGCGACGTCGCAAAGAGCGCGCTCGCGAAGGCCGGCCTGAACTACGAGAACGTCGCGGCACCGGCTGGCGCGACGGCCCAGATCAAGGTCGGCGACACGGTGATCCCCGCCTATGAAGGCAAGGCGGCCGACGCGAAGGCGCAGGGCGCGGCGTTCGACAAGACGCTCGCGTCGACGCTGAAATCGGCCGGCTACCCGGCGAAGGCCGACCCGGCGCAGCTCAACTGGCCGATGACGATCGTGATCCTGACGATCCTCGTGATCTACGTGACGATGGTCTACGGCCCGATCGCCGCGATGCTGGTCGAGATGTTCCCGACGCGGATCCGCTACACGTCGATGTCGCTGCCCTATCACATCGGCAATGGCTGGTTCGGCGGCTTCCTGCCGGCCACCGCGTTCGCGATCGTCGCGGCGAAGGGCAACATCTACTCGGGCCTCTGGTATCCGATCGTGATCGCGCTGGCCACGTTCGTGATCGGCCTGCTGTTCGTCAAGGAGACGAAGGACTCGAACATCTACGCGCAGGATTGATCGCGGGTGCGCAGCGGGGACGGTCGGCGGAAAGTCGCCTTCCGGGGACCGGCTCCCGCCCGCAATGAAGGCCGGCACGGGCCGCCGGCAACTTTTTTCGGGAAAGATGGAAAAAGGTATTGACAGCCGACCGTCCGATCGACATAATTCAAGTCTTCGGCGAATTAGCTCAGTCGGTTAGAGCGACGGAATCATAATCCGCAGGTCCGGGGTTCGAATCCCTGATTCGCCACCAAATGCGAAAGCCGCTGTTTCGAAAGAAACAGCGGCTTTTTCATTTGTTCCGCCAAAAACACACGCCAATGCTCCAGTACCGGCTCATGCTTTCGTGGCCACGATGATCGTGCCATTGCGCTCGAGACCGAAGTGGATACGCAACCGATGCCGGCACCGCTCTCCGTAAAAAGACGATCCACTCGCCGATGCCTGTATGCGGCGATACCGAACGGTGCAAAAGTCGATACCCGGCGCAATGGCACCCGGACCACCGCGGCGCGAGCACTACACCGCACTTAGAATCGGTATGTCCAAATTTCTGCTGCATCCGGGCATAACGTCAATGAAAAAACGCCTCGCATGCTTCCTGTCGGTTCTGATCGGCATCGCCATCCCGCTCGCCTGCCATGCCGACCCTCTGCCAGACACCACCGTCGACGGCCTGCACTGGCGATTCGAGCAGCTGCGCGACACCGGACACGACGACGATTACGAAGTGGCCGCCCGTCGAGGCGAACAGGTCCTGATCTGGGACAACGGCAAGAACCGGCAAGCTTATGCGGAAGCCGTTTTCCTGCTGGTCTCCGCTCCCTACGATCAGGTGCAGCCGCTGGTGCAGCGCGTACTGCAACGGACGAGCCCGGTCACAGCCAGTGCCAATAGCTGGCAGCTGCAGAATTTGCCGGACCCCTGGAGCCGTGTGCTGTTGTCGCGCCGGCCGGACCTGCGCGCAGCCATCGCCGACCACGCGACCCTGCCGAAACTGCAGCGGGCGCTGCAACAAGGCGCGATCACCCGGCAGGAACTGGACTGGCGCATGGATCAGGCTCGGGCACGCGTCGACCGGCTGTTCCAGGGCTCGGGCGTGCCTGCGCTGCAGTCCACCTACGCCTTCTGGGAAGCCCGCCAGGACCACAGCGATGGCATCACCGGTCAGTACCGAAGCGCGCTGTTCGTCCGGGTGCAGGACGTCAGCGCGATATTCGGGCATCCGGCGACGGTCGTTCAGTTCGGTCGCATCGACTCCCGGCCCAACCCCGACTACAGCCTGTGGAAAGCACTGACACTTCAGGACCTGGACATATTCAGCGGCAACCGGACCCAATCCAGCAGGACAGGCATATCCGTCGTACCGGGCGACGTGTTCACGGCATTGTCCGACGCGCTGTCCGCACTGCCGGCCAGGCTGGAAATCGCCACGTCGCCCACTGCATGGCAATTGCCGTCGACACCGTCGACGCCGCCCCCCGCAATCAAGCTGGTCGCGCCGGACCAGAGCGCCCCGGTCATCAAGCCGTCGATCATCCGCTGGGACAAGTTCGTGACCGACCCGTCGCAACGCACGTTGCTGTACCCGCACGACATCCTCGGCCTGCCGGATGGCAGCCTGCTGTTCAGCGCCCAGGTGGCCGACAACCGCGGCTGGAACGAGTATGTGTGGCGACTGCACGCGGGCAATGATGGGTTGCAGGCGGACGAAGTCTGGCACGGCAAGGACGGCCCGCGACGGATGATGATCAATGGCGACGGCAGCGCCGTCTGGTTCGACGGCCAGCCGGACGCCAAGAGCAAGCCATGCCTGTACCGATATGACCTCGCGAGCCGCAAGGTCGATCGTCATGAAGTCGTCTGGCCGAGCGAGACCGATTGGCGAGACCATCAGATGAGCGATTTGCACTGGATTCTCGACGACGATCTGCCGGCCAATTTCTGGCATGACATCCGGCATGACGAGAAGGACGAGAACCCGGTCGGTTCCGCGTTCCTGACCGTGCAGCGCCCGGCGTCACCACCGTCGGGCGCCGACGATCCATGGCCGTTCGTCACCACGCTGTCATCGGTACGCCAGTCGCTGATGGACGAGATCAGCAACGGCAGCAATGCCCTGATCTGGCCGGTACGCTGGCGGCCTTCCGGGAGCTACTGGACGGAGGATTCGCAAGGGCTCGCCGAGCTGGACGCCCACACCGGCCGCACGCTGCGTACGATCGCCTTACCGCAGCGCTTCGGCACGCCGGATTCCTTCAGCGCCGCCGGTGTCGCGCAATGGGTGCCCAAGCCGCTCGGTTCGCCGCAGGGTCAATGGATCGCGACAGGCTTCGTGCTCCTGCTCGACGACGACGGCAGCATGCCGCCTCCCATGAAATATCCCGGCCCGAAACGGGCGCGCTTTGTCGGCATGCACGTGGTGGATCTCAAGAGCGGGCACGTGCTGTCGGCCCTGCTGGGCAGCGCCGACAACTTGAAGGCCGCCGCTCGTTCCGCGAACGGACGCTTCCTTGCGATGGGCACGACCTACACCACAGGCGGCTGGAAGCATCGCGTCACACTCTGGGACGTCGCACAGGGCCGCACACCCGTGCAGCTCGACACATCGTCGATACCCAGAGACAGCGAGATCCAGGCGCTGGCCTTTTCGTGGAGCGGTTCGGCGCTGTGGGCACTCGGCACGCGCGAACTGATGCTGTGGCAATTGCCCGCCGCGCTGCGCGATCATGCGACACGTGGCGCTGCTCCGGATCAATCCCGCAACTGAAGCCATGGCATCGACTGGCCGCCGACTTCCACGATCGGCGAAAATCTGACACGCGTTCGACCGGTCGGGCCTCTGCCAGCTTCTCCATGACCGGACTCCGCAGTTGCCCGATCGACAACGAAAAATTCCGAGGATCAGATGATGGACCGTAACGAATCGAACAGCGACAAGCCGCGCGGACGCACGAGACGACGTCGGCTGGTGGCAGGTGTCGCGGTCGCCGCGATCGCCGCCGCCGTGGTGGCAGGCGTGCGATACATGTCACCGCCGGGCGGCCTGGACAAGCGCGAGATCGACGAGATTCTGAAAGCCGCGCTCGCGGACAAGAACACGGCGCCGACCGACGCCTGCGTCAGCTTGAGCGGCGCCGAGCTGCCCGCCGACGTCACGGCGGCGAGCTTGCTGAGAGTGGACGGGACGGTCAGGAAAGACGTGCAGGCGCTCATCAACCGCGGCCTGATTACCGTCAAATTCGACGCGGGCAAAGGGAAGCCCACCATCAGGAATCCGGATTACGAGGCGAGTGACAAGCATGTGCGCTTGAGCCACATCGAGCTCACCGCGCTCGGGAAGCCCTATTACCGATATCACGAACTCGAGTCGACTGATCCTTCGTCACCCGGCGGCAGCGTCCTGTACATGATGAATCTGTTCTGCGCGCACGTTTCATATGGCGGCGTCGAAAAATTCATGACGCCCTCCAAGAATCCGTTCGACGACAATCCGCATCTGGTGACGTGGGTCAATTTCCTGTGGAAACCGGACAAGCAAGCGACGCCGTGGCTGGCAGACCCGGACCTGCTGAGCGCGCTGTCGTTCTTTCCCGAAGACGATGGCTGGGCCCACAAGGGGATCCTGCTCGAGCGGGACGACAACGCGCACTGGGCGCTGGGCGACAATCCGTACACCATCCGCTGGTAGCGGCGGCATCCCGGCGCGTACCGGCTGCGCGTACCGGATTCCACGGTGGCCGGCAACACGGCCGCCCCGGCCGCGCGCCGACGTCTTACGCCGCCACCGCCCCTCTCTGCACCTTCGCCGCCTGCCCCCCCACGCGCCCGCGCCAGTTCTCCCCGCCCTCCAGCGACGGCGTCGACTCGAACACCTCGGCGATCCAGTCGGCGAACACGCGCACCTTCTGAGACAGATGCCGGTTGTGCGGATAGACGATCGAGATCGGCTTCGGCTTCGGATTGCAGTCCGGCAGCACCTCGACCAGCGAGCCGTCGAGCAGGTTCGGCAGCACCATGAACAGCGTCGGCTGGATCATCCCGAACCCTTCGAGCCCGCACGTCACATAGGCATCCGAATCGTTGACCGTGACGGTCCCGTTCATCCGCACCTCGAACGGCTTGCCGTCGATCATGAACACCCACGGAATCGCCCGCGCGCCGTGGCTAGATCGAAAGTTCACCGCATGATGCTCGGCGAGATCGGCAATCTCGTGCGGCTCGCCGTGACGCGCGAGGTAATCGGGCGACGCGCAGGTCACGCGCTTCAGCATCCCGATCCGCCGCGCGACCATCGACGAATCCTCCAGCGGCCCGACCCGGATCATGCAGTCGATACCCTCCTCGACCGGATCCACGTAGCGGTCGGAGAGCCCCAGTTCGAGCGTGATGTCCGGGTAGCGCTGCCGGAAAATCGACAGCGACGGCAACACGATGCGCCGCCCGAGCGAACTCGGCATGTGGACACGCAACACGCCGCTCGGCTTGCGGTTGCCGGTCTGGAAACTCGCGTCGGCCTCCGCGATCTCCGAGATGATCTTCATGCAATGCTCGTAGTACGCCGCCCCTTCCGGCGTCAGCGACAGCCGGCGCGTCGTCCGGTGCATCAGGCGCACGCCGAGCAACGCCTCGAGATTCTGGATGATGGTCGTCACCGACGCACGCGGCATCGCGAGCGTGTCGGCCGCGCGCGTGAAGCTGTTCGCGTCGACCACGCGGGTAAAAACTTCCATTGCCTGGATTCGGTCCATGCTGCTCCCCCTTCGAATCGCCAACGAAACAGAATAGAGCGCGCGACGGGCGCGGCACAAGCCCCCACCTATTGTTCTCCGATCCTGAATAGTTTCTGAGTTTCGGACTGGAAAGCGATCGATTTCCGCTCAGTCCCGCGCGGCGATCGCTCCGGCCCCGCTCGGTCGCTGCCGCACGCGGGGCGTTACCGCACGAATCGCTCGCGATACCCCTGCGGCGATACGCCCAGCACGCGCACGAAACAGCGGCGCAGCGTCTCCTCCGAGCCGAAGCCGCAACGCGCGGCGATCCGCTTGACGGGCCATGCCGTTTCGCCGAGCAGGCGTTGCGCCGCCTCGACGCGGATCTGCTCGACCGCGCGCGCGGGCGTGCGGCCGGTGCCGGCGCGGTAGTGGCGCACGAAGCTGCGCTCGCTCATGCGCACGCGCTCGGCCAGCGCCGGCACCGACAGGTCGGCAGTCAGGTGCTCGGCCATCCATGCGTGCAGTTCGCCGAACCGGTCGTCGGTGCGCTGCATCGACAGCATCGTGCTGAACTGGGCCTGCCCGCCCGGACGCTTCAGGAACACGACGAGTTCGCGCGCGACGTCGAGCGCGGTTGCCCGCCCGAGGTCCTCCTCGACCAGCGCGAGCGCGAGATCGATGCCGGCCGTCACGCCGGCCGAAGTCCACAGCGCACCTTCGCGGATGAAGATCGGATCGGACTCGACGCGCACGTTCGGATAGCGCGCCGCGAATTCGTCGCAGCGCGCCCAGTGCGTGACCGCGCGCCGCCCGTCGAGCAGGCCGGCCTCGGCGAGCAGGAACGCGCCGGTGCAGACCGATGCCACGCGCCGTGTGCGCGCCGCCTGCTGCCGTACCCAGCGCACGAGCCGCGCATCCTTCGATGCCGCATGCACGCCCTTGCCGCCGGCGACGATCAGCGTATCGGGGTGGCGCGCCGCCGAACGCAACGATTCCGCCATCACGACCAAGCCCGACGACGTCTCGACGGGCCCCGCCTCGGCCGCGATGACGCGTGGCGCATACGGCGCCGGCTGGCCGCGCTCCAGCGCGAGCTCGTTGACGGACGCGAACACCTGCAGCGGCCCCGACACGTCGAGCAGTTGCGCACGAGGGAACGCGAGGACCAGGATCGAACGCGGGGCGGCAGGCATGGCGATTGGCTGAAAACGTGGGAGATATGGCAATTTCGCCAAACACTACGCGCCTAGAATCGATCTGTCCATCCCGTGTCCGCAACGGTTCGCTCCCCTTCCTCTCGGAGTCTTCGCATGACCCTGCATATCGGCTTTCTCGTGTTTCCGGGCGTCCAGCAACTCGATCTCACCGGCCCGCACGACGTGCTCGCGTCGCTGCCCGACGCCACCGTCCACCTGGTCTGGAAGTCGCGCGACACCGTCGCGTCGAGCAGCGGGCTCGCGCTCGCGCCGACCTGCACGTTCGACGACTGCCCGCCGCTCGACGTGATCTGCATTCCGGGCGGGATCGGGATCAACGCGCTGCTGCTCGATGCCGAAACGATCGCATTCGTGCAGCGGCGCGCGGCCGCTGCGCGCTACGTGACGTCGGTCTGCACGGGTGCGCTACTGCTGGGCGTGGCCGGCCTGCTGCGCGGGCGGCGCGCGACGACGCACTGGGCGTTCCACTCGCTGCTCGAACCGCTCGGCGCGGTGCCGGTGCGCGAGCGCGTGGTGCGCGACGGCAACCTGATCACGGGCGGCGGTGTCACGGCCGGCATCGACTTCGCACTGACGATCGCCGCGGAGCTGGCCGGCGAAGAAGAAGCGCAGGCGATCCAGCTGCAACTCGAATACGCGCCCGCCCCGCCGTTCGACGCCGGTTCGCCCGACACCGCGCCGGCAACGGTCGTGAAGCGCGTCACCGAACGTTCGGCCGCCGGTTTCGCGACGCGCAAGGCGACGATCGAACAGGCACTGCGCGCGATGTCGCGCTGAATGCGAACACAGGAAAATTGACGCGAAGACTGGAAGACGACGCGCATCCGCGCCGGAGAACCCATCGATGAACATCATCCGCAGCGCCGCGTTCACCGCAGACCGTGCGTGGGGTGCGCTCGACGTAGCAAACCTGAACGGCATCACGGTCCGCCTGCACTGGACCGACCAGCCGTATCGATGGCATGTGAACGACGGCGAGGAAGTGTTCGCGGTGCTCGACGGTCGCATCGAGATGCGCTATCGCGAAGCAGGCGTCGAGCACGCGACGGTGCTCGAAACGGGTGACGTGTTCCACGCCGCGGCCGGCACCGAGCACGTCGCGCATCCGCTCGGCGAAGCACGCATCCTCGTGGTCGAAACCGCAGGCAGCGTCTGAGATCGGGCGGGCATTCCGCATGCGTTGCACACGCGGAACGCCCGCCTGCACGGCGGTTCTATCCAGAGATCGTCCCGCTGCGACGCGACGAGGTTGGGCTGCGGCGCGCACCGACACGGCCACGGGTCGTGTTCGAGCGCGACGGCCTTGCCCATCACGGTCACGTGCGCTCGGCGCCGTCCGACACGATCACGCGAAGCGGCTATGGCAATGGCGGCACGTGCGGGCGCGAAGGGCAATCGCATTGCGCAATACAACCCGATATCGCCAGAACAACGCTCGTACAATGCCTAAAATTGATTTAGTACAAGTACGAAAATCAGCCCGAATAATCCAGCCGGCCCGATTATCTCAATAAATTCCCGGCCAATTATCCCAAAAATCCGGCGCGATAAATTCATACGAGCGCGTCCGCCAAGCAACGCCCACAAGGCGTCAGCACGCCACAAAACCTTTCAGAATCTCGCCGCCCCCACCTTTAATTCTTACCCGGTTCGATAAAACACAATTGCCTCATGGCGTTTCGTTAATTAAAAAACAGAGGAATACAATTCAATAAAGATAAATTCACTGATCAACATCAAAAAACATGGATGAACTCCAGTCGATGCGCTTGTTCGTCAAGGTCGCCGAAATGTAGAGCTTCGCAAAAGCCGCCGCCGACCTGCACATTTCCAACTCGTCCGCCACCCGCCTGCTCCTGAGCCTGGAAAACCGGCTCGGCGCGCGCCTGCTGAACCGCACGACGCGCAGCCTGTCGCTCACCGACGCCGGACGCCTGTATTTCGAGCAGGTGCGCCGCTTGATCGACGAGATCGATTGCGTCGAAGAGAGGATCGCATCGCTGAACCATGAGCCGATCGGCTCGCTCAAGATCGTTGCGCCCGTGATGTTCGGCATCCAGATGCTCGCCCCGGCGCTCGACACATTCAAGCGCCAGCATCCCAAAGTCGTGCCGGAAGTGACGGTCGTCGACCGGCATGTCGACCTCGTGTCGGAAGGATTCGACGTCGGGCTGCTGATCACGCAGCGCATCACCGGCGCCAGCACCGTGCGGCGAGTCCTCACGCGATTCGGCCTCGTCATCTGCGCGTCGCGCGAATACATCGACCGGCATGGCCAGCCCGTGCATCCGCGCGATCTCGAGCATCATGCGTGCCTGCTGTTCCAGTCGGACTACGCGGGCGAATCGGTGACGTTCGACCTCGGCAATATGCGCTTCGCCGTGCGCCCGAACAAGTCGGCAGCATCGAACAACCTGGGCTTGATCCGGCAACTCGCCTTGAACGGCATGGGCGTCGCGATCCTCCCGCGCTTCCTCGTCGAGGACGACCTCCGCGACGGCCGGCTGCTGCCGCTGCTCGACGGTTATTGCGTCGACGATCTCGAGATGAACATCGCGTATCCGAGCCGCCGGCACTTCCCGCGCAAGACGCGCCTTTTCGTCGATCACGTGATCGAATATTTCACGTGCACGCACCCAAAACCCGAGCTCACTTATCCGGCCTGCCGTTCCGGCAGCCCGTCGGGCGCCCAGGAACCGCCGGCCTGAACCCGGTTCGGCCGCCGCCTGCGCCGCATGGCTGCATTGCTGGCGTGCACCGAGCGCGTGGTGCGCGACGGCAACCTGATCACGGGCGGCGGCGTCACGGCCGGAACCGACTTCGCACTGACGATCGCCGCGGAACTGGCCGGCGACGAAGCAGCACAGGCGATCCAGCTCCAACTCGAATACGCGCCCGCCCCCACTGGCGCTGCACACGATGTCGCGCTGAATGCGGACACCGGAAAATTGACGCGAAGACTGGAAGACGACGCGCATCCGCGCCGGAGAACCCATCGATGAACATCATCCGCAGCGCCGCGTTCACGGCGGACCGCGCGTGGGGCGCGCTCGACATTGCGAACCTGAACGGCATCACGGTCCGCCTGCACTGGACCGACCAGCCGTATCGATGGCATGTGAACGACGGCGAGGAAGTGTTCGCGGTGCTCGAAACGGGCGACGTATTCCACGCGGCGGCCGGCACCGAGCACGTCGCGCATCCGCTCGGCGAAGCACGCATCTTCGTGATCGAAACCGAAGGCAGCGTCTGGTGGCCGGCGGCCGTGCGTCGATGCCGCGCGGATGGCAACCGCCTCCGCGCGGCGCGTTTCATCCGGTGATCGTCCCGGTGGCCTGCGACGCGATCAGCTTCGGCTGCGGCGTGCACAGGCACTGGCACAGGTCGTGTTCGAGCGCGACGACCTTGCCCATCACGGTCATCGTCCGCTCGCCGCCGTCGGACACGATCACGCCCGGCGACTTGCAGGCAGCGCAGAACACCGGTGCGCCGAGATAGGCGAGTTCGCGTCCGTCGAACGACGAGTTGGCGATCCCTTCGAGCACGACGCCGCCGTGGTCAGTCGTGTCGCCCTTCAGAATGAATTTGCGGCTCATGTTGTCGGTTCTTCCCTCGGAAATGCCGTGCAACGCGGCAGCGCGCAGGCAGTCGGAATCTGCCCGTCGATCGCGGGCGTCCCGCGAGCATATCACCGCTCGTCGCAGCCGCCGCCCACCGCCATTCAGACGAACAGCGCGAGACACAGTGCGGCGCCGCACAGATATGTACCGAGCGCGCCGACGAAACGCATGGGATTCGGGTTGGCCATCGTCGGCCACGCGAGCAAACCGATCACGAGCAGGCAACGGCATGCGGTCGCCGCGACGATCAGCGCCAGGATCGTGCGCGATGGATCGTGTGCGCCGAAGTAGAGAAACAGCACCGCGAGGAACGGCGCGTATTCGGCCGTGTTGCCGTGCGCGCGCACGATCTTGTGCAACCCGTTCGCCGGATCGGCCGCACACCCGGAACCGGTGGTGCACCGGAAGCGCGTCACGGACACGACGAGCCCGAGCCCGAACAGCAGCAGCCCGAGGATGGCCGTGCAAACGAGCGCGACGGGGTGGATCGGCATGGGACTCCCCGCAAAAGCGGAAATGCGCCGCATATCCCGCGATCGTACCCGTGACCGACCCGCGCGACCATCACGGAAACCCGCAGCATCGCCGTGCACCGGACACAGTTTTACGGTCGGGTTCCGATCCCAATTGTCGCTCCGCCGCACCGCACGAAACCGGTGCATTGCCCGCCTGCCCGGCCTTCCGGGCCGGCCCGCCGACGCATCCCGCCACACGGGTGCCCCCGGCCACGAAACGCGCAAACGTTACGCTGCGACGGCATGCACCACCGCAGCGCGACGCGGGTGACAGCGCGTCTCGGGCACGTGCGTTGCGCCCACGCATCTCGGTAGTGAACGTCCTTGGCAGCCCGCTGCGGAGGACTACACTAATCCTTAATGGGGTGCGGCCGGAGCCCGCACCTTCAGGGAGACGCCGCCATGAATCGGCCGCTGAATCGTATCCTGCCGCGCGTGACCGGTCTCGCATCGGTCTGGACGTGGGTTAAGTGGTCTTTGCTGGCCGCGCTGCTGATCGCCGTGGCGATCGTTGCGCGACTCGTGCAGAGCGAGATCGAAACGTCCCGGCTGCAGGCGCGCTACCTGTCCGAGCTCACCCGCGACGTCGGCTACACGGTCGAGACGGGGCCGAGCGATCACATCCGCTTCCCCGCGAACGGCCCGTACGACCAGCGCCTCGGTTACGCGATGATTCCGGCGTTCCAGGAGCGGCTGCTCGCGCGCGGCTTCGTCGTCGGCAAGCAGGCGCGCGATTCGCAGCGGATGCTGTCGCTCGGCGAGCGCGGATTGTTCCTCCCGTTTGAAGAAAAGGATCAGGCGGGTCTGATGCTGTTCGACTCGACCGGCGCGCCGCTGTTCGCGACCGTGTTCCCTCAGCGCGTCTACGCCGACTTCGACCTGGTGCCGCGCGTGGTGGCCGATTCGCTGCTGTTCATCGAGGATCGCTACCTGCTCGACGCGAACGAACCGAACCGCAACCCGGCCATCGACTGGGGGCGCTTTGGCCGCGCGGTCGCCGACCAGGCGCTGCACGTCGTCAACCGCCATCAGGCGCGCCCGGGCGGCAGCACGCTCGCGACGCAGATCGAGAAGTTCCGCCATTCGCCCGAGGGCCGCACCGCAACGCCGCCCGAGAAGCTGCGGCAGATCGCGTCCGCGTCGGTGCGCGCGTACCTGAACGGCCCGCAGACGATGCTCGCGCGCCGCACCATCGTCGTGCGCTACCTGAACTCGGTACCGCTCGCCGCGCGGCCGCATATCGGCGAAATCACCGGCCTCGGCGACGGCCTCGCCGCGTGGTACGGCCGTGACTTCAACGACGTGAACCGGATCCTGTCCGCGCCGACGACCGGCGACAACGTCGACGAACAGGGCAAGGCGTTCCGCGAGGTGCTGTCGCTGATCATCGCGCAGCGCGCGCCGTCGTACTTCCTCAACAGCGGCTACCCGGCGCTGCAGAAGCTGACCGACAGCTACCTGCGGCTGCTGTCGAACGGCGGCGTGATCTCGCCCGCGCTGCGCGACGCCGCGCTTGACGCGCAGATCGAACGCAGCGCGCCGCCGGCCGCCGCGCACGTGCAGTCGTTCGTGTCGCGCAAGGCCGTGACGTCCGCGCGCGCGTCGCTGCTGTCGGCGCTCGGCATCAGCGACCTGTACCAGCTCGACCAGTTCGACCTGCAGGCGACCAGCACGCTCGACAACGGCGTGCAGCAGGCGGTCGCCGAACGGCTCGCCCAGGCGTCGACGCGCGACGGGGCGCAGAAGGCCGGCCTGTACGGTTACGAGATGCTCGCGCCGAAGGACGACCCGTCGCACCTCACGTACAGCTTCACGCTGTACGAACGCCGCAACGGCGCGAACCTGCTGCGCGTGCAGACCGACAGCGTGAACGAGCCGTTCGACGTCAATCGCGGCGGCCGCATCAACCTCGGCTCGACCGCGAAACTGCGTACGCTGATCACCTACCTGCAGATCGTGTCCGACCTGCACGCGCGCTACGCGAACCTGTCGAACGCGGAGCTGGCGCGCGTGAAGCCCGACCCGATCGACGGGCTGTCGCGCTGGGCGCTCGACTACCTGTCGCATACGCGCGACCGCTCGCTGCAGGCGATGCTCGACGCGGCCGTCGAACGCAAGTATTCGGCGAGCCCGGACGTGTTCTACACGGGCGGCGGCGCGCAGGTGTTCTCGAACTTCGAGAAATCGGACAACGGCCGCATCCTGACGCTGCACACGGCGTTCGAGCATTCGGTCAACCTGGTGTTCGTGCGGCTGATGCGCGACATCGTCCACTACGAGACACTGCAGGCGGCCGGCCCGTCGTCGTCGTGGCTCGGCGATCCCGACCAGCGCCGGCATTACCTGCAGCAGTTCGTCGACGGCGAAAGCCAGGTCTACGTGAAGCGCTACTACACGCGCTATGCGGGCAAGGCCCCCGACGACGCGCTCGCGCTGATGCTCAAGGACGTGCGCAAATCGCCGCCGAAGATCGCGACGGTGTTGCGCAGCGTCGCGCCGAACGAATCGCTCGCGTGGTTCGACGCGCAGATGCGCGTGCAACTGAAGGGCACGCCGGCCGCGACGCTGTCCGACGACGATCTCGCCAGGCTCTACGCGAAGTACGCGATCGACCGCTTCAACCTCAACGATCGCGGCTACATCGCGAGCGTGCATCCGCTCGCGCTGTGGACGCTCAACTATCTGCGCGCGCACCCGGCAGCGTCGCTCGCCGACGTCCAGCGCGACAGCCGCGATGCACGCTTCTACACGTATTCGTGGCTGTACAAGACGCGCTACCACGCGACCCAGGACCGCCGCATCCGCCGCATGGTCGAGCTGCGCGCGTACGCGGAGATCACGAAGTCGTGGCGCGCGCTCGGCTACCCGTTCGCGGAAGTCACGCCGTCGTACGCGGCCGCGATCGGCGCATCGGGCGACCAGCCTGACGCACTCGCGAAACTGATCGGCCTGATCGCGAACGGCGGCCAGAAAGTACCGACCGAGACGATCACGCGGCTCGACTTCGCGAAGGGCACGCCGTACGAAACGCGCTTCGTGCGCGCGACCGCGCAGCCGCAGCCGACGCTGTCGCCGGAGATCGTCAACGTGGCGCACACGCTGCTGCGCGACGTCGTGCTCAACGGCACCGCGCGCCGCCTCGCGGGCGGCTTCACGCTGCCCGACGGCAAGACGCTCGACGTGTACGGCAAGACGGGGACGGGCGACCAGCGCTTCAACGTCTATGCGCGCGGCGCGCGGCTGATCGAGTCGCGCAAGGTGAACCGCAGCGGCACCTTCGTGTTCGTGCTCGGCGACCGGTTCTTCGGGGTCCTGACCGCAACGGCGCACGAGCCGTATGCGGCGCGCTACGACTTCACGAGCGCGATGGCCGTGCAGCTGCTGAAATCGATGGCGCCGGCGCTCGCGCCGCTGATCGAACGCCCGGCCGGCACGCGCACCGCGGGCCCCGCCCCGCAGGCGGAGACGCCCGCGCCGGGCGCCGCTACCGCGCAACCGTCCTGACGGCCGCGCGTCCGTTCATGCGCCGGCGCGCCGCTCAGTGCGAGCGGCCGTCGTAGTGCGTGACCGGCAGCGCGTCGATATCGACATCCTCGAGACAGCGCACGTTGATCGCGGCCATCGCGGTGCCGTTCGGGTGGACGCCCTCGCCGAACGTGTGAATCCCGCAGCGCTTGCAGAAGCGGTGCTGGATCACGTGCTTGTTGAACATGTAGGTGGCGAGATGGTCGTCGGGCGTGAGGAGCGTCATGTGGTCGCGCGGCACGAACCACATCAGCGCGCCCTTGCGCTGGCAGATCGAGCAGTTGCACGCCATCACGCCCTGCAGGTCGCCTTCCGCCTCGAACTTCACGTCGCCGCAGTGACAGCTTCCGCGATAAAGCATGGTCGTCTCCCGGTGCGGCCCGTGCGCATCGACGGCGCCCCGGCGGAACACCGTTGGCCGGGCCGATCCAAGCGGGTACAGTAGCGCGCACATGCGCCGCACGCAATGTCCGTGCGGCGCCCGTCCCGACCCTGTCCAAACCAAGGAAAACCGTCATGCTCGAACTGCGCCCCGGCTGCGAATGCTGCGACAAGGACCTGCCGCCCGATTCGGCCGATGCACGCATCTGTACGTTCGAATGCACGTTCTGCGCGACCTGCGCCGACGACGTGCTGAAGGGCCGCTGCCCGAACTGCGGCGGCGACCTGGTCGTGCGCCCGCGACGGCCCGCAAGCTTGCTCGCGAAATACCCGGCGTCCACCGAACGCATCCACAAGCCGGGCGGCTGCGCGAACGCCTGACGGCACCGCACGGCCGGCCCCTCCCCGTCACGACATCTCGATCCGTGCGCGCGTCACCGCGAGTAGCGCCGCCATCGCGCGGCGCGCATTCAGATGCAGTTGCGCCTCGAGCGTGCGATCGATCAGCGTGCCGAGCGGCACCAGCAGTTCGTTGCCGCCGGCCTCGAGCACGCTCAGGTGAAAGCGCAGGTCGGCGCGCACCCATTCGTCGACGTTGCGCGCGGCGGCCATCGCACGCGCCGCGCCGTCGATCGCGTCGAACGTCTCCGGCGTATGCATGCGCGCGGCAAGCGCGGCCGCGTACGGCTCGACCATCTCGCGCATTTCCTGCAGCTTCAGCGCGAACGCGATCGGCGGCGCGACACGCGCGTACCAGTCGAGCAGGTCGGCGTCGAGCAGGTTCCATACGCCGCGCGGCCGCACGCGCGTGCCGATCTTCGGCCGCGACTCGACGAGCCCTTTCGACGTGAGCGTACGCAGCGCCTCGCGCATCACCGTCCGGCTCACGCCGTACATCACCATCAGGTCGGGTTCCCTCGGCAGCAGCGACTCGGGCGGGTAGTCGCCGCGCAGGATCGCCGTGGCGAGCCGGAAGGCCGTTTGTCCATGCAGGTCGCGTCGAATGATCGTTCTCCGTTATGCCGGTACCCGGGCGTGCCGGCTGTCCACTATCTGCACAATAGTGCTATTAATACTATTTTTTAACGGGCTGCGCTAGGATAACCATGAAAGCACGCGACCGTGCGCCGCGCCCGACTGCCCGCGCCGGTCAACCCTGGAGACTCGCACCGTGAAAATCACCCGCCTCGAAACCTTCGTCGTCCCGCCGCGCTGGCTGTTCCTCAAGATCGAAACCGACGAGGGCATCGTCGGCTGGGGCGAGCCGATCGTCGAAGGCCGCGCACACACGGTCGAGGCCGCCGTGCAGGAACTGGCCGACTACCTCGTCGGCCGCGATCCGCTGCTGATCGAGGATCACTGGCAGGTGATGTACCGCGCGGGCTTCTACCGCGGCGGCCCGATCATGATGAGCGCGATCGCGGGCGTCGACCAGGCGCTGTGGGACATCAAGGGCAAGCATCACGGCGTGCCCGTGCACGCGCTGCTCGGCGGCCAGGTGCGCGATCGCATCAAGGTGTATTCGTGGATCGGCGGCGACCGGCCGAGCGACGTCGCGAACAATGCGCGCGCGGTGGTCGAGCGCGGCTTCAAGGCCGTGAAGATGAACGGCTCCGAGGAGCTGCAGATCGTCGACACCTACGACAAGGTCGAGCAGGTGATCGCGAACGTCGCGGCGGTGCGCGACGCGGTCGGCCCGCATGTCGGGATCGGCGTCGACTTCCACGGCCGCGTGCACAAGCCGATGGCGAAGGTGCTCGCGAAGGAGCTCGACCCGTACAAGCTGATGTTCATCGAGGAGCCGGTGCTGTCGGAGAACGCCGAGGCGCTGCGCGACATCGTCAACCAGACCAACACGCCGATCGCGCTCGGCGAGCGGCTGTACTCGCGCTGGGATTTCAAGCACATCCTCGCAGGCGGCTACGTCGACATCATCCAGCCCGACGCATCGCACGCGGGCGGCATCACCGAGTGCCGCAAGATCGCGACGCTCGCGGAGAGCTACGACGTCGCACTCGCGCTGCACTGCCCGCTTGGGCCCATCGCGCTCGCCGCGTGCCTGCAGCTCGACGCGGTCAGCTACAACGCGTTCATCCAGGAGCAGAGCCTCGGCATCCACTACAACCAGGGCAACGACCTGCTCGACTACCTGCGCAACCCCGAGGTGTTCCGCTACGAGGACGGCTTCGTCGCGATCCCGCAGGGCCCGGGGCTCGGCATCGACGTGAACGAGGAGAAGGTGCGCGAGATGGCGGAGACGGGGCATCGCTGGCGCAACCCGGTGTGGCGTCACGAGGACGGCAGCGTCGCCGAGTGGTGAGCGCGATGCGCGGCTGCGACCCGCGCGGCAAGTATCGATTCGAGAACGGCTGCCCGACGGGCAGCCGTTTTTGCATGCGCAGTGCGGTGTCCGGCACGTGCCGGGTGCGCGACGGCGGCCTTGCGCCGCGCCGCGCCGCGCGCGCCCTGCCGTCAGCCGAGTGCCGCGAACCCCGGCACGCTGAACGACAGCACGGCGGCCGCGACGAACACGCCGATCATCGTCAGCGCTTCGAGATGCAGGATGTTGCGGAACGTGTGCGCATCCTCGGTCGACGCGGTGCGGCGCAGGCGCGGCAGCGCCGCGAAGCGGTTCAGGCCGCCGAGCACGAGCGCGAGCGCGACGAGCAGCAGCTTCAGCAGCAACACGCGCCCCCACGTGCTGCCGTCGAGCGGCGCGAGCGAACCGCCGAGCCCGCGGATCGCATTGAGCGCGCCGGTGCCGAGCAAGAAGACGACCGCGACGATCGACGTGCGCGACAGGTGCTGGCCGATGCGAATCAACGCGCCGCGCGCAACCGACGAACCGAGCGCCGGCAGCACCGCGAGCCCGCCCGCGAGCACGAGGCCACCCCACACGGCCGTTGCGAGCAGGTGCAGCGTCTGCACGCCGACCGCCGCGGACAGCGCGCCCGTATCGGCCGCATGGCCGAGCGACGCCTTGCCGGCCGCGACCACGATCACCGCGAGCCACAGCACCGCGTGCGCGGCCGGGCCCTCCGGCTTCGCCAGCGCGACGATCGCGAGCACGACGGCGCCGGCGAACGCGACGCTCCACGCGAAGCCCGTATGCGTCTGCATCAGCATCACGGGAATCGCGGCGAACGCGCCGCCGAGCCCCGCGCCGCTCATCGTCGCCGCCTCGTAGACGAGCCAGCCGAGATCCGCGAGCACCAGCGCCAGCGCCGCCGCGACCAGCGAATGTTGCGCGCGCAGCCATGCGGGATGCGACGGCGCGACGACCGGACGGGCACCGTCCTTGCCGAGCCATGCCTTGAGCAGCGCCGAGCCGACCGCCATCGCGAACGCCGCGTCCATCAGCGCCGCGAGCGCGACCTGACCGATCCACAAGCTGTCGAACTTCATCGCGCACACCCTCCCGAAAGCGGCAGGCCGACGGAGCGACGGCAACGGGACGGACAGCGTGAGGAAGGCAACGGCACGGTAGAAAACGTCATCGATGAATCCGGAAACGGGAGAAATGACTGGACCTGCGGCGGAGGCGGCGCCGCGCGACCCGCGAGTGTACGGTCTTCGATGGTGAAAACGCACGCCGGTTCACACCGACACATCGCAATGCGCGTCAAATTGTCGCAAGTCGCAAACGGACAGGAACCGATGTCCTTTTGCCAAATAGCCGTCATTACCCATCGATGATAGAATGCCGCGTCGCAGCAGCCCGGCTGCCTTGCCGTCATGCGCCGAGCCGATCGTAGCCCGGACAACAGGTCCCCGTCGAATAAACATGGAGTCTCGTGTGTCTTCAAGACGCCTCTTCCGTCCGCTGCTCGCCGTTCTGATGTTCGGCAGCGCGGGCCTTATGAGCGCTGCCCAAGCGCAGACCAAGCCCACGGAGCAAGCGCACGCCCAGCAGGCGCCGCTCAAGGCGCCCGATACCATGGCCGAGCGCGTGCGCGGCTGTACGGCCTGCCACGGCGTCCACGGCCAGGGCACGGACAACGACTACTTCCCGCGTCTTGCCGGCAAGCCGGCCGAGTACCTGTACAACCAGCTCGTCAACTTCCGTGACGGCCGGCGCAAGTACCCGCCGATGAACTACCTGCTGACGTACCTGAACGACGACTACCTGCGTGAAATGGCCGAGCACTTCTCGGCCGAGCGCCCGCCGTATCCGGCGCCGGCGAAGCCGACGCTGCCGGCCGCGACGCTCGCGCGCGGCAAGCAGCTCGTCACGCAAGGCGACCCGTCCCGCAAGCTGCCGGCCTGCGTGGCCTGCCACGGCGCGACGCTGACCGGCATGCAGCCGGCGATCCCGGGCCTGGTCGGCCTGCACGCCGACTACCTGAGCGCGCAGATCGGTGCATGGCGTTCGGGCAACCGCCACGCGAAGGCGCCCGACTGCATGCATGAAGTCGCTTCGAAGCTTTCCGACGAAGACGTGACGGCCGTGACCGCATGGCTCGCCGCGCAACCGGCGCCCGCCAACCCCGTGCCGGCTCCGGCGCGTTCGATGAAGACTCCGCTCGCCTGCGGCAGCGAACCGCAATAAGGCAAGGGAGACAGACACAATGAAACGCAAGTCCCTGTTTGCACTCTCGGCCGTCGCGATCGTCGCGGCTGCCGCCCTCGTGCCGGTCCTGTGGCCGGGCAACGACACGCTGCACGGCGCTTCCGCCGTCGCGGCCACGCCGGCCGATCAGGCCGCGCTGATCAAGAAGGGCGAATACCTCGCGCGCGTCGGCGACTGTATCGCGTGCCACACCGTGCGCGGCGGCAAGTCGTTCGCGGGCGGCCTGCCGATGGCGACGCCGTTCGGCACGATGTACACGCCGAACATCACGCCGGACGACAAGGATGGCATCGGCAAGTGGACGTCGGACGACTTCTACCGCGCGATGCACACCGGTCGTTCGAAGGACGGCAGCCTGCTCTACCCGGGCTTCCCGTTCGCGAGCTACACGAAGGTCACGCGTGCGGATTCGGACGCGATCTACGCGTACCTGCGTTCGGTCCCGCCGGTGTCGGTGCCGAGCCGTCCGCATGAACTGAAGTTCCCGTTCAACAACCGCAACCTGCTGATCGGCTGGCGTACGCTGTTCTTCAAGGAAGGCGAATACAAGCCGGATCCGACCAAGTCGGTCGAATGGAACCGCGGCGCGTACCTCGTCGAAGGCCTCGGCCACTGCTCGATGTGCCACACGTCGATCAACATGATGGGCGGCCCGGTGACGGGGTCGGCGTTTGCCGGCGGCCTGATCCCGCTGCAGAACTGGTATGCGCCGTCGCTGACGAACGACAAGGAACTCGGCCTCGGCGACTGGCACGTGCAGGAGCTGTCCGACCTGCTGCAGGCCGGCGTGTCGCAGAAGGGCGCGGTATTCGGCCCGATGGCGGACGTGGTTCACAACAGCCTGCAGTACATGACCGACGAAGATACGCGCGCGATGTCGACGTACCTGAAGTCGATCCCGCAGAAGGCTGAAGCGCCGAAGAACATGCAGTACGAGCCGTCGAAGCAGTTCGGCAACGCGCTGTTCGACCAGGGCAAGAAGATTTACGCGGACAACTGCGCGACCTGCCACGCCGAAACCGGCGCAGGCAAGCCGCCGGCCTATCCGCCGCTCGCGGGCAACCACTCGATCATGATGGAATCGGCCGTCAACCCGATCCGCATGGTGCTGAACGGTGGCTATCCGCCGAGCACGTTCAAGAATCCGCGTCCGTACGGGATGCCGCCGTTCGCACAGTCGCTGTCGAACCAGGAAGTGGCGGCGGTCGTCACGTATATCCGGATGTCGTGGGGCAACAACGGTACGCCGATCTCGCCGCAACAGGTGAGCGACCTGCGTTCCGCGCCGCTCGACTAAGAAGCGGCGGACACACACGGGGCGCGGCTGCGGGAAACCGCGGCCGCGCCCTTTTGCATTTTGCTTTTTGCGATGTCACCTCCCGTGCGGGCCGCGCGAGACGTCGCCGATCATAAAACTGAAGAGTGGTATCTATGTCTTTCGAATCTCTCGGCTTGGCCGAACCGCTGGTCAAGGCGGTCAACGAGCTCGGCTACACGTCGCCGACCCCGATCCAGCAACAGGCGATCCCCGCCGTCCTCGGCGGCGGCGACCTGCTCGCCGGCGCGCAGACGGGCACCGGCAAGACCGCCGGCTTCACGCTGCCGATCCTGCAACGCCTGCATACGTTCTACGCCGAGCATCGCGGCGCGAAGCGCGCAGTGCGCGCGCTGATCCTCACGCCGACGCGCGAACTCGCCGCCCAGGTCGAGGAAAGCGTGCGTGCCTATAGCAAGTACCTGAAGCTGCGCTCGACCGTGATGTTCGGCGGCGTCAGCATCAATCCGCAGATCGATGCGCTCAAGCGCGGCGTCGACATCGTCGTCGCGACGCCGGGCCGCCTGCTCGATCACATGCAGCAGAAGACGATCGACCTGTCGGACCTCGACATCCTCGTGCTCGACGAAGCCGACCGGATGCTCGACATGGGCTTCATCCACGACATCAAGCGCGTGCTCGCGAAGCTGCCGCCGCAGCGCCAGAACCTGCTGTTCTCGGCCACCTTCTCCGACGAGATCAAGGCGCTCGCCGACAGCCTGCTCGACTCGCCCGCACTGATCGAAGTCGCACGCCGCAACACGACCGCCGAAAGCGTCGCGCAGAAGATCCACCCGGTCGACCGCGACCGCAAGCGCGAACTGCTCACGCACCTGATCCGCGAACACAACTGGTTCCAGGTGCTCGTGTTCACGCGCACGAAGCACGGCGCGAACCGGCTTGCCGAGCAGCTGACGAAGGACGGCATCAGCGCGATGGCGATCCACGGCAACAAGAGCCAGTCGGCCCGCACGCGCGCGCTGGCGGAGTTCAAGAACAGCACGCTGCAGGTGCTCGTCGCGACCGATATCGCCGCGCGCGGGATCGACATCGACCAGCTGCCGCACGTCGTCAACTTCGACCTGCCGAACGTGCCGGAAGACTACGTGCACCGGATCGGCCGCACGGGCCGCGCGGGTGCGACCGGCGAAGCCGTGTCGCTCGTGTGCGTCGACGAGAAGCAGTTGCTGCGCGACATCGAGCGGCTGATCAAGCGCGAGATTCCGCAGGAAGTGATCGCGGGCTTCGAACCCGATCCGAATGCGAAGCCGGAGCCGATCCAGCAGCGCCGCGGACAGCAACAGCCGCGCGGCGGCGGCGGTGGTGGCGGCAATCGCCAGCCGCGCGCGGGCGGCTCAGGCCAGCCGGCCGCGAAGCGCGACGGCAACGCGCAACCGAAGGCATCGCAACCGAAGGCGGCGCAGCAGAAAGCCGCGAAGCCGCGCACGCAAGGGCAAGGCGGCGCCGGCGGCAACGGCGGACGTCCGGCCGGCGGCGGCAACAGCGCACGCCCGGCGAACGGCAATGCCGCGCACGCGAACCGCAACCGTTCGTCGCGCAGCGGCCAGCGCGGTCACTGAAGCCGTGCGGCTGCGCGCCGCAGGTGCTCGACCTGGCGTTGCCAACGCGCGAGCACCTCGGTGCGCTCCCCTTCCAGCGTGAACGTGACACCTGTCGCGAGACGCGCATAGCCGACCCGCTGCGCATCGCCGTGCGCGATCGTCGCAGCGAATCCGGCCAGTCCGTTGAAGTCTCCTTCGAGCGGCGCCATCCTCAATTGCGCCTGAAAGAACGCGCCGTCCGCGACGAGCGTCAACGCGGCCGTGCGCCGCTGCGTGATCGCGCGCGCCGCACGCGAATGCGGCCAGAGCGCCAGCAGCAGCGTGCGCGCATCGTGTGCATAGATTTCGCCGACGCCGAGCAGCGTCGTGCGCAACTGGCCATCGTCGGTCGCGACGATCAGCGAGGCGGCGAAGTCGGCATGACGCTCGAGCGCGGTACCGTCGAACAGCGAAACGACGGCCGGCGGCCACGCATCGAACGTCCATTGTTCGAGCGCGTGGCGATGGGTATCGGTCATGATGGCGTGGCCCCGGTGGACAAGCGGATGAAGAAGCCCGAGCATACGCGCGTCGGGCCACGCTGCGGCGATCAGCGCAGGAACACGTGCCGGGTGATCTTCGTGAGCGGATAGTGAACGCCCGGCTGGATCTTCGCGGGCAGGTCGAGCGGCTTGAGCAGCATCTTCACGCACATGTCGGCCGACAGGTTGCGCCGCACGAGCGTGCTGATGCGCGCGGCGCGTTCGCGGTTGTACTGGCTGTCGCCGACACGGTCCGGATAGCGGACCGCGAACACGTGGCGCAGCGCGATCTCCGAATCCTCGTTCTTGATTTCCATCACGCGGCGCGCCAGCGCGCCGAGCACCGCAAGGCGGCCATTGCCTTCGACCTGGTTGTACTTCTTGAAGAACTTGAAGAAGTGCTTGTAGTGGCGCACTTCGTCGGTGCGGATGTTGTCGGTGATTTCCTTCAGCACGGGCTCGTCCGAGCATTCGTTGATCGCACGATAGAGCGTGGCCGTGCCCGTCTCGACGACGCAGCGCGCGACCATCTCGAGCGCGCGGGTCTTCTCGAACGCCTCGACCTTGCAGGTCTGCGAATACTCGGCGAAGAAGTTCGCGAACGCGGTATCCCAGTCGAATTCCGGCCACACGTGCGCGATGTACGCCTTCAGCGCGCGCCCGTGCTGCAATTCTTCGTGCTCCCATGCATTGTTCAGCCATGCGGAGACTTCCGGATCGTCGTTGAAGAACTGGCTCAGATTGCTCGTGTAGAGATCCGAGCCGCTTTCGATGAACGACGACGCGCACAGCAGCAGCAACAGATCCTCGTTCGCGGCGGCACGTTGACGATCGATCCGGTTCAGGTCGATGTCCTCGATTCGCCACGGCATCACATGCGTCGTTTTGGTGTCCATGGTGGTGCGCTCCCAGTCGTCGCGCGGGGGCCGGCCCATGCCTTCGGCACAGGCGCCGACCCTCCCGCAGGCGGCGTTTTACTTGCGTTTATAGTGGATTGGTCCGGCCGAACCATGCTGGCATCTTAGCCGGACTTTGATGTTCGTGCTCCAGAGCACTGACCATACCTGACAGCCGCAGTTCCACGGCGTCTGTTGCCGTTCGTTAGACGAGTCCTTCAAAGCGCTTGCACCCGCGCGGCGATAAGGGCTTGCCGCAAACGAAACGGGCGGCCATTCGGCCGCCCGCGAAGCGCACGACATACCGGCGAAAGCCGGCGGCAATGCGTCAGAAACCGGCCGCCAGACCGTCGCGCCGGCTGTCGCTCGCGGCCACGTAGCCGCGCTCGCGATCGTCGCGGTCGAGACGCCAGATGAACTGCCCCGAACCGAAATCCATGTAAGGATCGTCGATCGACTTGATCGTATGGCCGCGCGCGGCCAGCGCATCGACGGTCGCGCGGTTCATCGTTGCCTCGACGTCGAGCGTGAAGTCGCGGTTGACTTTCCAGCGCGGCGCATCACAGGCCGCCTGCGGTTGCTGCCCATAGCCGAGCATCCGCACGACGGTCTGCAGGTGTCCTTGCGGCTGCATGTCGCCGCCCATCACGCCGAAGCTCATCACGGCCTCGGTGCGACCGTCGACCTCCTCGGTGACGAACGCCGGGATGATCGTGTGGAACGGCCGCTTGCCGCCCGCGACGACGTTCGGCGAAGCCGGGTCCATCGAGAAGCCGTGCCCGCGATTCTGCAACGCGATGCCGGTGCCGGGCACGACGACGCCCGAGCCGAAGCCCATGTAGTTCGACTGAATGAAGCTCACCATCATCCCGCGTTCGTCGGCGGCCGACAGGTAGACCGTGCCGCCCGAATGCGGCCGGCCGGCGGCGAAGTGCGTCGCGCGCGCGGGATCGATCAGCTTCGCGCGCTCGGCGAGATACGCATCGTCGAGCATCTGTTCAGGCGTAACCGCCATCGCGCGCGGATCGGCGACGTAGCAATAGACATCCGCAAACGCGAGCTTCATCGCCTCGATCTGCAGATGCTGCGAGTCGACCGAATCGACCGGCCACTCGGTCACGCCCGCGTGCTCGGCGATCCCGAGCGCGATCAGCGCGGCGATGCCCTGCCCGTTCGGCGGAATCTCGTGGATCGTGTGACGGCCGAAGCGCTTGCTGATCGGCTCGACCCATTCGGGCCGGTAAGCCTGCAGGTCGGCTGCGGTCAGCGCGCCCCCGCCTTCGCGGGAGAACGCGGTGATGCGCTCGGCGAGCGCCCCCTCGTAGAACGCGCGCGCACCGTCCTTCTGCAGCGTGCGCAACGTCCGCGCATGGCCCGGCAGGCACACGCGCTCGCCCACCTGCGGTGCGCGGCCGTGCGGCATGAAGGTGTCCGCGAAACCCGGCAGCCCCTTGAGTTCCGGCACCGCGGCCGCCCACTTGTGCGCGACGATCGGCGGCACCGCATAGCCGCGCTCCGCGATCTCGATCGCCGGTTCGAGCAGGTCCGCGAACGGCAGCGAACCGAACTTCGCATGCAGCGCTTCCCAGCCCGCGATCACGCCCGGCACGGTCACGGTATCCCAGCCGCGCGTCGGCTTGTTCGCGATGCCGTTGCCCGCCTCGCCGTGGCGCTTGCGGAAATAGTCGACGTTCCATGCGGCCGGCGCGACACCCGACGCGTTCAGCCCGGACAGCCGCTCGCCGTCCCACACGAGCGCGAACGCGTCGCCGCCGAGCCCGCACGATACGGGCTCGACGACCGTGAGC
Organism: Burkholderia sp. HI2714; assembly: GCF_002223085.1. Lineage (NCBI taxonomy): Bacteria > Pseudomonadati > Pseudomonadota > Betaproteobacteria > Burkholderiales > Burkholderiaceae > Burkholderia > Burkholderia sp. HI2714. Next base: position 77,798 of record NZ_NKFM01000027.1, read on the forward strand.
GCGGCCGCGGCGGCCAGCGCCGCGTCGACCGCGTTGCCCCCCTTCCACAGCATCCGCAGCCCCGCCTGCGCGGCGAGCGGGTGCGACGTCGACACGACGTTGCGCGCGAACACCGGAATGCGGGTCGTCGGATACGGGTTGTGCCAGTTGAAGCCAGTCATCGGTTCCACCTCGTCGAAAGCTGAATGATCGCGCCGGACGCGCCCCCGCGTACGCGGGCAATCCGCCATTGCAGCGCGATCAGCGCAATCGCACAAATTCATTTGTGAAATGAATCCATGCAATTTCCGCATGAATATCCGGCAACCCTGCGGGCCGGGCCGGCCTAACGCCGTTGCCGCCCTTACAATACCCGCTCCGTCTCACGACACGACCATCGAGCCATGACCCGAGATCCCCGCCTCACCCTCAACGCGCGCCAGCAGGAATTGCTCGAATGGGTGCAGCGCGACGGCTTCGTGACCGTCGACGATCTCGCCGCGCACTTCTCGGTGACGCCGCAGACGATCCGCCGCGACGTGAACTGGCTCGCCGACCTGAACCTGCTGCGCCGCTACCACGGCGGCGCGAGCCTGCCGACCAGCTCGGAGAACGTGTCGTACACCGCGCGCCAGCGGATGTTCCACGACGAGAAGCGGCGCATCGCGGCGCTCGCGGCGTCGCACATTCCCGACCAGGCATCGCTGTTCATCAACCTCGGCACGACCACCGAGGAAGTCGCACGCGCGCTGAACCGCCACCACGGGCTGCACGTGATCACGAACAACCTGAACGTCGCGTCGATGATGAGCGGCTACCCCGACTGCGAGGTGCTGATCACGGGCGGCATCGTGCGGCCGTGGGACAAGGGGATCGTCGGCGAACTCGCGATCGACTTCATCCGCCAGTTCAAGGTCGACTACGCGATCATCGGCACGTCGGCGATCGAGGCCGACGGCACGCTGCGCGACTTCGACACACGCGAGGTGCGCGTGGCCGAGGCGATCATGCAGCATGCGCGCACCGTCTATCTCGTCACCGACCATTCGAAGGTCGGCCGTCCCGCGCTGGTGCGCCAGGGCCATCTGAGCCAGGTGCATGCGCTCTTCACCGACAAGCCGCTGCCGCCCGAGATGGCCGACACCGTGGCGGCCGCCGGCACCCAGGTGTACGTCGCCGAGTGACGGTTTCGATGCTGCACCGCACCCGAAACTTCAAGTGAAATCAAGAAGTTGGCGTCGCGAGCAAACCGCTTGCGCGTGGCACGGCTGTCAAAGGAAAAATTAACGGGGCCCGATTTGTCGTTGCCTGCGCGCTCGACTAGACTCCAGTTCCCCGGCCCATTTCGACCGTTCCGCCTGTGCCAGGGCGCGGACGAATGGCATGGCCGGCGAATACAGCTTTCCCCCCAAGCCATACCCCGATGGGTATCGCGCGTCGGCCCGCGCCGACCGCGCGGGCTGACTGGTCGCCATGGAGAGAACGATGCTGAGTCCGCATGAATTCGCCACGCTATTGCTTGTGAAGGACGCTCCCGATCAAACCCACATGGATCGGGACGAAATCGACGCACTGCTCGAACAGCAGCTCGTCCGTCTGGAAGGACTCGGTTCGGGGCGCAAATACTGCGTGACCGAAACCGGCGACGCCGCGCTGCGATCCATCAAGTACCGCTATTCGTAAAACCACACCGTTCCTGACCTGACCGCGCCGCCCGGATGCCGGGCCGCGCGGCCCTTCCCGCTTCCCTCTCGCCGCCCCGCCGCAGCCTGCTTCAGCCGCCGCGCAGCGTCGGATCGACCGCCGCCCGCCAGCTGATGGCCTGCGCGCGCGCACCGTTGAAATACGCGATCCAGCCGGCACGCGCCGCCGCATCGGGCGCCGCATAGTGCGTCGAAAGTTCGTTTACGAACGCACAATAGTTCGCATCGGTCAGCCCGCGATACCGTTTCGCCACGTACGCGTCATACAGCGTCGAGTAGACCGGCTGCGCGTCCGCGCCCCAGTCCCGTGCCGTGCCGCCGCATGACGTCTGCAGGTCGACGAACGACGGCGTGCGCCAGTTGCCGGCGAGCGGCGGCATCCCGGCAGTGCACCCCGCCAGAAGGACGGCGCACACGCCGGCCCACATCCCAATACGCATGATTCACCTCGCGAAACGGTCGATTCCGCCAGTATCGTCCGGGATCGCGCCGCACGCTACTGGCCCCGCTTTTTCGAACTTTACTTTTTCGATTTCGTTCGTTAAATTTCGAATTCGAACATTTTCTGTTCAACCATTTCCCTCAGACGATAAGGACAGCAGGTGACCCAACCGAATCGCTACGATCTGCTCGTCGTCGGCGGCGGCATCAACGGCGCGGGCATCGCGCGCGATGCGGCCGGCCGCGGCCTGTCGGTCATGCTCTGCGAGCAGGACGATCTCGCGTCGCACACGTCGTCGTCCAGCACGAAGCTGATTCACGGCGGCCTGCGCTACCTCGAGTACAACGAGTTCGGGCTCGTGCGCAAGGCGCTGCAGGAGCGCGAGACGCTGCTGCGCGCGGCGCCGCACATCATGTGGCCGCTGCGCTTCGTGATGCCGCACATGCCGAACCTGCGTCCGGCCTGGCTGATCCGCATCGGCCTGTTCCTCTACGATCACCTCGCGAAACGCGAGCTGCTGCCCGGCTCGCGCGGCATCGACATGCGCCGCCATGCGGCCGGCGCGCCGCTGATCGATTCGATCAAGCGCGGCTTCGTCTATTCGGACGGCTGGGTCGACGACGCGCGCCTCGTCGTGCTGAACGCGATGGATGCGAAGGAGCGCGGCGCCCAGATCCTGACGCGCACGAAGCTGGTGTCCGCCGAACGCCGCGGCGACGAATGGGAAGCGCGACTGCAGCACGCCGACGGCTCGATCCGCATCGTGCATGCGCGCGCGATCGCGAACGCGGCCGGCCCGTGGGTCGGCGAGGTGCTGAAAGGCGCGCTCGGCCGCGGCGCGCACCACAGCGTGCGGCTCGTGAAGGGCAGCCACATCATCACCCGCCGCCTGTTCGATCACGACCACGCGTACATCTTCCAGAACCCGGACAAGCGGATCATCTTCGCGATTCCGTACGAGCACGATTTCACGCTGATCGGCACGACCGACGTCGAATACACGAACGATCCCGCGAAGGTCGCGATCGATCGCGACGAGACGCAGTACCTGTGCGATTCGATCAACCGCTATTTCAAGCGCAAGATCTCGCCGGCCGACGTGCACTGGACCTACTCGGGCGTGCGCCCGCTGCTGGAAGACGAGAACGCCGCGAACGCATCGGCTGTCACGCGCGACTACCGCCTCGAGCTGGACGACGGCGCGGGCGCCCCGCTGCTGTCGGTGTTCGGCGGCAAGATCACGACGTTCCGCAAGCTCGCGGAAGAAGCCGGCGACATGCTGTGCAGCGTGCTCGGCCGCGACGCGAAGACCTGGACGGCCGGCGTCGCGCTGCCGGGCGGCGACATCGCGAACGCGAAGTTCGACGCATTCGCCGATACGTTCGCCAAACGCCATGCGTGGCTGCCCGCCGCGCTCGCCCGCCGCTATGCCCGTGCATACGGCACGCGCGCGGAGCGCGTGATCGACGGCGCGAAGTCGCTCGCCGATCTCGGCACCGAAATCGCACCGGGCCTCTACGACGCCGAACTGCGCTACCTGCGCGACGCCGAATGGGCGACCTGCGCGCAGGACGTGCTGTGGCGCCGCTCGAAGCTCGGCCTGCACGTCGCGCCCGGCACGCTCGACGCGGTGACCGCCGCGGTCGACGCGTGGTTCGCCACCGCGCACGCGCCGCAAGCCTGACCGGAATGCAGTTGCAGTTGCCGTACCGACGTTGACTCACCGACGCGCCGCCCCACATGCGGCGCGCATCACAACTAAGCCAAATCCACGGATGGAGATGAGAGACATGCAGGATCAGTACATCCTCGCGCTTGACCAGGGCACCACGAGTTCCCGCGCGATGCTGTTCGATCGCCAAGGCAATATCGTATCGATCGCCCAGAAGGAATTCGAGCAGATCTACCCGCAACCCGGCTGGGTCGAGCACGACCCGCAGGAAATCTGGTCGACGCAAGCCGGCGTCGCCGCCGAAGCCGTCACGCGCACGGGCCTGAACGGCACGTCGATCGCCGCGATCGGCATCACCAACCAGCGTGAAACCACGATCGTCTGGGATCGCGAGACGGGCCAGCCCGTGTACAACGCGATCGTCTGGCAGGATCGCCGCACGGCCGACTTCTGCGATGCGCTGAAGGCACAGGGTTTCGAGGCGAAGGTGCGTGCGAAGACCGGCCTGCCGATCGATTCGTACTTCTCGGGGACCAAGATCCGCTGGATTCTCGACAACGTGCCGGGCGCACGCGAGAAGGCCAAGCAGGGCAAGCTCGCGTTCGGCACCGTCGACAGCTGGCTCGTATGGAACTTCACGAAGCACGAACTGCACGTGACCGACGTGACGAACGCGTCGCGCACGATGCTGTTCAACATCCACACGCGCGAGTGGGACAACGAACTGCTCGACATGCTCGACATCCCGCGCAGCATGCTGCCGGAAGTGAAGGCATCGTCGGAAATCTACGGCCACACGAAGACCACCGTGTTCGCGTCGAAGATCCCGCTCGCGGGCATCGCAGGCGACCAGCACGCGGCGCTGTTCGGCCAGATGTGCACGACGTCGGGCATGGTGAAGAACACCTACGGCACCGGCTGCTTCCTGATGATGAACACCGGTGACAAGCCGATCGAGTCGAAGAACAACCTCGTCACGACGATCGCGTGGCAGATCGGCGACGACGTGCAGTACGCGCTCGAAGGCAGCATCTTCATCGCGGGCGCGGTCGTGCAGTGGCTGCGCGACGGCGTCGGCATCATCAAGTCCGCCGCTGAAATCGAAGCGCTCGCCGCGAGCGTGCCGCACACCGACGGCGTCTACCTGGTGCCCGCGTTTGCCGGCCTCGGCGCACCGCACTGGAACGCGCGGGCGCGCGGCTCGGTGTTCGGCGTCACGCGCGGCACGACCTCCGCGCACCTCGCACGCGCGGCGCTCGATTCGATCGCGTACCAGTCGCTCGACGTGCTGGCCGCGATGGAAGCCGATTCGGGCATCAGCATCGGCGAGCTGCGCGTGGACGGCGGCGCGAGCGCGAACGACCTGCTGATGCAGTTCCAGGCGGACCTGCTCGGCGTCGACGCGGTGCGTCCGCAGATCACCGAGACGACCGCGCTCGGCGCGGCCTACCTCGCGGGCCTCGCGATCGGCTACTGGAAGAACCTCGACGAAGTGCGCGACCAGTGGCAGCTCGATCGCCGCTTCTCGCCGTCGATGCCGAAGGAGCACGTCGAACGCTGCATGTCGGGCTGGCAGCGTGCGGTGCGTGCCGCGAAGGCATGGGCCGACGACACCCAGTAATCCCAAGCAATCCAGACGAAATACAACAACACCGGCGGACCGCGCGATGCGCGAGTCCGCCGTGACTCAAGAGAGACAATCAATGTCACCTTATATTGCAGAGTTCATCGGCACAGCGATCCTCGTGCTGCTCGGCAACGGCGCGGTCGCAAACGTGCTGCTTGCAAAGACCAAGGGCAAAGGCGCGGACCTGATCGTGATCGTGATGGGCTGGGCGATGGCCGTATTCGTCGCCGTCTATGTGACCGCGTCGTTCAGCGGCGCACACCTGAACCCGATCGTCACCATCAGTCTCGCGCTCGCGGGCAAGTTCGCGTGGTCGAAAGTCGGCGGCTACGTCCTCGCGCAGATGCTCGGCGGGATGGCCGGCGCGCTGCTCGTGTGGCTCGCCTATCGCCAGCACTTCGCAAAGGAAGCCGATGCAGACCTGAAGCTCGCGGTGTTCTGCACGGCGCCCGCGATCCGCAGCGTCACGCACAACGTGCTGACCGAAGCGATCTGCACGTTCGTGCTGATCCTCGGCGTGCTGTACCTCGCGTCGCCGCAAGTCGGCCTTGGCGCGCTCGACGCACTGCCCGTCGGCCTGCTCGTGCTCGGCATCGGCATCTCGCTCGGCGGCCCGACCGGCTATGCAATGAGCCCCGCGCGCGACTTGTCGCCGCGCATCATGCACGCGCTGCTGCCGATCCCCGGCAAGCGCGACAGCGACTGGCGCTATGCATGGGTGCCCGTCGTCGGCCCGCTGCTTGGCGGCGCCGCGGCGGCCGGCCTGTACCTGCACCTGCACACGACGATCTGATCGTCGCTTGACCGAAACGCGCGGCAATCATCGCCGCGCGTTTTGCTTTCCTTCCTTCGTTCCCCTTCCCTCGCGCTTCGCCGCTTCGTTTTTCGCTACCGGTCATCTTCGGCCGAGACCAGCGACTTCAGCTTCACCCCCGTATCCGCAACAGCCGACGGGCTCACGTCGATCCCGCGCTCGACCAGCATTCTCGCCACCCGCATGTCCTTGACGAACCCGGACACGCGGCCGAAACCGCTCGCGGCGACGAGCCGCGCACCGGCGTCGAAATGGAAATGGATTTCCGCGTCGTCGCCGAGCACGCGCGCGACCGATCGCTCGCCAAGCGCCGGCTCTCCCGCCACCTGCAACTGCGCGTCGTATTGATCCGACCAGAACCATGGCGTCTCGCGATACGGCTCGTCGGCGCCGAGCATGTTGCGCGCGGCGACGCGCGCCTGGGTCTCGGCGCCGTGCCACGTCTCCTGCCGGACGAGTCGCCCTGACAGCACACTCGGAAACACCGCGACGTCGCCGGCTGCGTAGATGCCGCGCGCCGACGTCTCGAGCCGATCGTTCACGACGATGCCGCGCTCGACGGTGAGGCCCGCCTCACGCGCCAGCTCGTCGGCCGGCTCGATGCCGATGCCGGTGACGACTGTGTCGGCGATCAGCGTGTCGCCGTCGTCGAGCACGACGGCCAGCGCGCCGCCCGCCATTCGCTCGATCGCAACCGGCTTCCGGTTCATGCGAACGGCCACGCCCTGCCGTTCGTGAAGCGCGTGCACGCGCGCCGCGATCGCCTCCGGCACCGCGCGCCCGAGCAGGCGCGACGCCGCATCGAGCACCGTCACGCGGCACCCGCGCAGTCGCGCCGACGCCGCGACTTCGAGGCCGACGAAGCCGCCGCCGATCAGCACGACCCGCGCCTCGGGCACGAGCCGCGTGCCGAGCGCCGCCGCGTCGTCGAGCGTGCGCAACGCAAACACGCCGTCCAGCGTCGCGCCCGGAATCGTGAGGCGACGCGCGCGGGCGCCGGTCGCGAGCAGCAGCGCGTCGTAGCCGAACACGCGCCCACCCGACACGCGCACTTCGCGTGCGCCCGGATCGATGCGCTCGACCGTCGCGACGACCGGCTCGATACGATCGGCCGCCCATGCTTCCGGATCGCGCAACCGGCACTGCGCCGCGCTGCGTTCGCCGGTCAGCACGCCCTTCGACAACGGCGGCCGCTCGTACGGCAGGTGCGCCTCCGCGCCGATCAGCACGATCCGCCCGCCCCAGCCGGATTCGCGCAACACCTGCGCCGCGCGGCCGCCCGCGTGGCCCGCACCGACGATCGCCATCACCCGGTCGTTCGTCATCGCGTCACACCTCGATCAGGATGCGGCCGCCTTCGATCTTCGCGCGATACGTGCGCAGCTTCTCGCAGGCGGGCGCGGACAGCGGCCGTCCGTCGCGCACGTCGAAGCGCCCGTTGTGCTTCGGGCATTCGATCACGTGGTCGATCACGAGCCCGTCCGCGAGATGTACTTGCTCGTGCGTGCACAGGCCGTCGCTCGCATAGACTTCGCCGTCGATGCGGTAGATCGCGTACGTATGGCCGGCATGGTCGAAGCGCGCGACATCTTCGTCGTCGATATCGTCGAGCGCGCCGGTGTCGATCCATTGCGTCATGTTGCATGTCTCCTGGGTTGGAAGAGTCGATGTCGGTCAGGCGCGCGCGGCATCCGGCACGGGCCGCACGACGTAATCGGTCGGGTCGCGCGTCTGCCGGACCAGCGCCGGCACGATCTCCGCATACGCGGCCAGCGTGCTGCGGTACGGCGGCGGCATGTCGGCCTTCACGGCCTCGTGCAGCTTCGGCAGCGCGTGGAACGGCACCATCGGGAACATGTGGTGCTCGACGTGGTAGTTCATGTTCCAGTACAGGAAGCGGAACACCGGATTCATCATCACGGTCCGGCAGTTGCGCCGGTGATCGAGCACGTTCTCGGGCATGCCCGCGTGCTGCGTGAGGCCGAAATACAGGTACAGCCACGCGCCGTAGAGGCTCGGCAGCCCGATGTAGAGCAGCGGCAGGATCGTGTGCCAGTAGAGCGACGCACTGGTCACGAGCGCGTACACCGCGAGATGGATGCGAGACTCGCGCACCACCTTCGGCCGCTCCGATTCGGGCACGTAGGTGCATTCCTCGTCGTCGAGCCGGCCGGTGAAGGCAGTCGCGATCATCTTGCGCAGCTCGCCGGCCACATGCTTCAGCGCGACGACGTTCAGCGCGAGCGAGAGCCAGTCGGTCGGCTTCGGCGCGGCGATTTCCGGATCGCGCCCGACGACCAGCGTATCGGTATGATGGCGTGCATGGCTCCAGCGCCACGCCGTCGCGCGGCGGAACACCTGGAACGACGCGACCTGGTACAGCACGTCGTTCATCCAGCGCGTGCGGAACGCGGTGCCGTGCCCGCATTCGTGCCAGCGCGAGTCGGCCGGGCTGCAGTAGAGCGTGCCGTACACGAAGAACGCGGGAATCGCCCACGCCGAATGTGCGCGCCACGCCAGCCATGCGAGCACGCCGCTGATCGCGATCGCCGCGTACCAGATCAGCGTGTCGCGGATCGCGCGCGCGTCGCCACGCTGCATCAGCTGCTTCATCAGCGGCCGCGGCACCGGGCATCGATACCACTCGGCGTTGGCGAGCCCGGCCGCCTGCGCGCGCTCGCCGGCGCCGCCGATCATCCGGTATGCCTGACGGCGCGCCGCCGCGCGGTCGTGCGCCTGGTCGTCGATATGAGCCACGTGCGTCTCCTGGATTCCTTGTTCGTAGGAAGCGCGGCAAGCGCTTCGGCACGGAATCAAAATTAGGCCCGCGGCCTCCCCCGCTCAATCGAAACGTTGACGAAATTTCGCCATCGCTTTAGCGTTCCCCGCATCGCCACGTCTCGATGGCGACACCACGATGGAGACAACCATGGCAGGCGAATCCGGGCCGCGCTGGCGCAAGCGCACCGCACGCTTCGACGAGATCGCGGCGCTCGCCGGCGTCAGCACGACCACCGTCGACCGCGTGCTGAACGAGCGCGGCAGCGTCTCGGCGCAGGCCCGCGAACGCGTGGTGGCGGCCGCGCGACAGCTCGGCGTGCCGCGCCAGCTGCCCGACACGCGGCACGGGCTGCTCCACGTCGACGTGCTGCTGCCGGATACCGACGCGGCGTTCTTCCGGCGGCTGCAGCTGGCGCTGCAGCGCTCGCTGCAGATGCTCGACCGGCGCGTGGTCGTGCACCGGACGATCCTGCCTGCCGCCGACGACGAGCGGGCCGCCGCGCTGATCGAACGGCCCGCCTACCGGCGCGCGGCGCTGATCGTCACGGCACGCGACACGGCACGCGTGCGCGACGCGCTGGCCGGCGCGATCGCGCGCGGCGAGACCGTCGTGACAATGGTCACCGACATCGGCGGCATCGACCGCACGCACTTCGCCGGCATCGACAACTACCGGGCCGGGCGCACGGCCGGCTATTACATCGGCCGCCTGGCGGCATGCCCCGGCCGCGTGCTGCTGCTCGGCGGGCGCATGGGCTACCGCGCGCACGCCGACCGGATGGCCGGCTGCCGCGACCAGCTCGCCGAAGCGTTCGCGGCCGTCCGCTGCGACGACGAGCCGGTCGAGACGCTCGACCAGGACGATCGCTGCTACCGCGCGGTGACGAAGGCGCTGCAGGCGCACGACGACGTGGTCGCGATCTACAACAGCGGCGCCGGCTCGGCCGGCATCGAAGCGGCGCTGCGCAAGGCCGGCGCGGCCGGCCGCGTCGTGTGGATCGGCCACGAGATGATCGACCTGCACCGCAGCTTCATCGAATCCGGCGCGATGGATCTCGCGATCGACCAGGATCCGGACGGCCAGGTGATTTCCGCGCTGCAGCACGTGCTGCATGCGTGCGGGATCGTCGAACAGCCGCCACCGGCCGATCCGGTCGAATTCCGCGTGTTCTGTCCGGCTAACGTGAGGACGAGCGCGTACCTGCCGGCCTGAATTCGAACGCCCGGCACACCGTCTGTCGCGCCGCATGCGCATTGCGAAAAAATCGACCGCCGCATTGGCGATTTTTCGTCAACGTTTGTCATGCAGCCCGCGCCGCGCCTCCGTACATTGGGCAGCCAATCCCATGACAACGGCGGACAGGAGACGATGGCTGAACCGATCCTCATCGGCGTGAACCTCGACGGCGTGCTCGAACACGACGGCCTGCCGTTGCCCACACCCGCCGAACGCTTCCGGAGGGTCGCCGGCGCCGGTGTGTTCGACTACGTCGAGAAGAACCCGACGCGCGGCGAGGACCTGTCGCCGTATTTCGCGCTGGTCGAACGCCATGCGCTGCCGATTCGCGTGATCGGCGGCATCTGGTGCGCGGGCCGTGACGAAACACACGTCGCCGAGATCGTCGACGCGGGCGCGCGCTTCGGCAGCACGGTGCTCAACTGCCAGCTGCATGCGCATCACGCGGACGGCCATCCGCTGTCCGACCGCGAGATCGCCGATTTCTACCTGCGGACCTACGAGCGCGGCGAGCCGGCTGGCTGCCTGCCGAGCCTCGAAGTGCACGTCGACATGTGGAGCGAGGATTTCACGCGCATCGCACGCGTCGCACGGCTTGTCGAGCAGGCCGGCGTGCCGTTCCGGATCACGCTCGATCATTCGCACCTGCTGTTCAAGATCGGCAACCACACCGAACTCGATGCGTCGGGCATCCGCGACGCGGCCGACGGCGGCCGGCGGTTGCTCGACCCCGCATCGCCCGACGCCCTCTACGCCGACTGGATCGCGTGCGGCTGGGTCCGGCATGCACATGCGCGCAGCGTGATGCCGAACAATCCGGACAATCCGTGGATGCGCCGCGCCGACGGCAGGCCCGGGCGCGGCATCCAGTACCCGTTCGTCGCGCCGGCTCCAGGCACCTATCACGGCGCATGGCGCGCGGATGAACTCGACACGTGGAAGGCCGCGCTTCGGCAGTTGCTGCACGCGCTGGCCCACGTACAGCCGGCGCGCGTCGAGCAGATCAGTTGCGAATTCATCCCGTTTCCCGACTACGGCGGCGGCGCGCGCTATTCGATCTTCGACAACAACGTCGCATGTGCGCACTGGCTGCGCGACACGTGGCGTGCCCTCGCCGCGCCGCCGGCCGCCGACGTCGCGCACACCGGCACCTGATTCGCCCCCGCCCCCACTCGAGACCCAAGGACAGAACGATGACGCAAGCCCTCCATTTTTCGCTGAACCGGATGAGCGCACCGCGCTTGCCGTTCGACCGTTACGTCGCGCTGTGCCAGCGCCTCGGCATCGACACGATCGAGATCCGCAACGATCTCGACGGCGTCGAGATCAACGATGGCACGCCGGCCGCCGCCGTGCGCGCAACGGCCGAGGCCGGCGGCGTGACGATCCTGACGATCAACGCGCTGCAGCGCTTCGAGCAATGGAACGCCGAGCGCGCGGACGAGGCGACCGTGCTGGCCGACTACGCGGCGCAATGCAGCGCGCGTGCGCTGGTGCTGTGCCCGACCAACAGCCGGAGCGACACGCGCAGCGCGGACGTGCGCCATGCGGATCTCGTGAAGGCGCTGAAGGCGCTCAAGCCGATCCTCGACGCGCGCGGCCTGCTCGGCTTCATCGAGCCGCTCGGCTTCGAGGAATGCGCGCTGCGCCGCAAGTCGGATGCGGTAAAAGGCATCTACGATGCGGCGGGCGAACAGGTGTTCCGCCTCGTGCACGACACGTTTCATCATCACCTGTCGGGCGAGGACATCTTCTTCCCGAACCTGACGGGCCTCGTGCACATCTCGGGCGTCGAGGAGGACGACCTGCCGGTCGACCGGATGCGCGACGGCCATCGCGTGCTGGTCGGCGGCGCCGACCGGCTCGGCAATATCCGGCAACTGCGCGAACTGCTTGCGCGCGGCTACCGCGGCGCGTTCTCGTTCGAGCCGTTCGCGCAAGAAATCGCCGAAGCCGACGACATCGAGAACCGGCTGCGGACGAGCATCGACTACGTGTGCGGCGCACTGGCGAATCAATGACCGCCACCACGGTACACAGCCAACTGCAACTGCGTACCGGCGTAAATCCACGAAATCAACAGGAGAACGGAATGATCGAATTCGCGTTGTTCGGCGCGGGACGGATCGGCAAGATCCACGCGGCGAATCTCGCGCGCCATCCGGGCGCGAAGCTGAAGTACGTCGTCGACCGGCATGCGCCGTCGGCTGAAGCGCTGGCTCACGCGCACGGCGCGCAGGTGGCCGACGTCGAGCGCGCACTCGGCGATCCGGACGTCCGGGCGGTCGTGATCGCATCGAGCACCGACACGCATGCGGACCTGATCGTCGCGGCCGCGAATGCGGGCAAGGCCATATTCTGCGAGAAGCCCGTCGACCTGACCGTCGAGCGCTCGCGTGCGTGCGCGGACGCCGTCCGGCGCAGCGGCGTGACCTGCATGATCGGCTTCCAGCGCCGCTTCGACCCGACGTTCGCCGCGCTGAAGGCGCGCGTCGAGCGCGGCGAGATCGGCGCACCGGAAATGCTGGTCGTCACGAGCCGCGATCCGGGCGCGCCGCCCGTCGACTACATCCGCAGCTCGGGCGGCATCTTCAAGGACATGCTGATCCACGACTTCGACGTATTCCGCTGGATCCTCGGCGACGAAGCGCAGACGCTGCACGCGACCGGCAGCTGCCTGACCGATCCGGCCGTGCACGACGCGGGCGACATCGATTCGACGGCCGTGACGATCCGCACGCGGCGCGGGCTGCTGTGCCAAATCAACACGTCGCGGCGCGCCGCGTACGGCTACGACCAGCGTTTCGAGCTGCTCGGCAGCAGCGGGATGCTGCAGGCCGGCAACGTGCGGCCGACCGAGGTGAGCGCGTGGCTCGCGGCCGGCATCGCGACGGATGTGCCGGAGCCGTTCTTCCTCGAACGCTACCGGCATGCGTACGCAGCCGAGATCGCGCACTTCGTCGATGCGCTGCGCGACGGCACGCCGGTCCGCACGACGATCGACGACGGGCTCGCCGCACTCGAACTGGCCGAGGCCGCGATGACGTCGTGGAAAACGGGGCGCGTAATGGAGCTGTGACGTCACCGGCGACAGGCGGTGACAGGCGGCGACAGGCGGTGACAGGCGGTGACAGGCGGTGACAAGCGGCGACAGGCGGCGGCGAACCGCACAAGCGGGCCGCCGCCGGACGATCGGCAACCCACCCGGACGAGACACGGTCAGCGCGCGATCGCGTCGGGAAAATTTGCCGAAGCGTCGCGCGGCGTGCGCGTGAAAGCACGTATGATGGCGAATTGATCTGCGTCGCCGACATCCCGCTTTTTCACCACCATGCTCGATCACCTCATCTGCGACTGCGACGGCGTGCTCGTCGACAGCGAAATCATTGCCGACCGCGTCCTGCTCGACACGCTGTCCGCCACGTTCCCGAATCTCGACTTCGAAGCCGCCGCCAAGTCGGCGTTCGGCCAGCAGACGTCGCGCTTCCTGGCGGGAATCGAATCCCGCTTCGGGATCGAAATGCCGGCCAACTTCATCGAGACCATCGAGCACAACATCGAGAGCGCACTCGCGCAATCGCTCGCGCCGATCTCCGGCGTGCGCGACGCGCTGCTGAAGGTGAGCCTGCCGGCGGCCGTCGTGTCGAACAGCCGGCTCGCACGCGTGCGCAGCTCGCTGAAGCGCGCGGCGCTCACCGAGATCTTCGGCGATCGCGTGTTCAGCTCCGAACAGGTGGCGCGGCCGAAGCCCTACCCCGACGTCTACCTGCATGCGGCGCACACGCTCGGCGTCGCGCCGGAGCGCTGCATCGTCGTCGAGGACAGCGTGTCGGGGCTGAATGCCGCGCGGGCGGCAGGCATGAAGACGATCGCGTTCGTCGGCGCGAGCCACATCCCCGACAATTACGCGGATGCACTGCGCGCGATGGGCATCACGCGGATCATGCGCAGGATGGACGAACTGCCGGCGTTCGTCGAAGCCGGCATGCGCGGCGAATTCGGGGACGTACAGTCCTGATGGTCGTGCCGGCCCGATCAAGCTGATCGGGCCGATCCGGCGTGCGCCGGTTCACGCACGCCGTGTCATGGGCGCGAACGCGCCCGCCCTTCCTTTCCCTCAGGCCGGTTCGCAGCAGCGCTCGCGCGCGGCGGCCAGCGCCTCGCGGAACTCGACGAGCTCCGCGATCGTCAGCATCGGCAGCCCGTGCTGTTGCGCGAAACGCTCGACATCGTCGCCGCGCGTCATCGTGCCATCCGGATTCATCAGTTCGCACAGCACGCCGGCCGGCTTCAGGCCCGCGAGGATCGACAGGTCGACCGTGCCTTCGGTGTGACCGCGGCGCGCCAGCACGCCGCCCGGTTGCGCACGCAACGGAAACACGTGGCCCGGGCGCACGATGTCGTGCGGCTTCGCCCCTTCTGCGATCGCCGCGCGGATCGTGGTGACGCGATCGGCCGCCGATACGCCCGTATGCACGCCTTCGCGCGCCTCGATCGACACGGTGAACGCAGTGCCGTTGCGGCTCTCGTTGGTCTGCACCATCGGCGGCAGCTCGAGCGCACGCACGGTATCGTCGGTCAGGCACAGGCACACGATGCCGCTGCATTCGCGGATCAGCAGTGCCATCGTCTCGGGCGTGATGCGCTCGGCGGCAACGATCAGGTCGGCTTCGTTCTCGCGATCGTGGTCGTCCTGCAGCACCACGGCACGGCCGGCGCGCATCGCTTCGAGCGCGGCGGCGATGCGCGGCGGCACCGGTTCGGAATCCAGCAACGGGAGATCGGCAAAGGCGTCGGCGGGTGCCGACGAAACGGACATCAAGGACATGTGAAACGCTCCTCGCAAATACGATTTGGGCGAAAAACGTTTCAGGGCATTGCAAACAGACAGAACGACAACCCGCTTCGCACACATCGCGAAGCGGCCCTGACGGACATGACTATCTGCACATCTTCTCTCATCCGGACTATGACCGTCGGCTCTGGCATTCGACCAGATCTGCTGACCCCGCGCGGATGCACGGGCGCTCGCGGGCTCGCCGGCTTACGCCAGCCTACCGCCGGTGGGGAATTTCACCCCGCCCTGAAGACGCACTGATTGCCGGATGGGCCAACCCCATCGACGGCGGGCCAAGCATACAACAGCTGCGCAGCGAACACTGCGTAAAACCTTACTGACGACTCCGTCTAACGGCATCGTCCAACCGGCCGACGGACGACCCGCGTGCTCGTCCGAACGGCGAGCACGCGGGCCGCTTCCGTGCGGCCTGCGTTGCGCGGTCAGCCGGCCGCGTGCGCGGCATGTGCCGCGTGCGCCGCATCGGGCACGAGCCAGCGCGGCGGCACCTCGGGGCTCACCGTCACACGGAATGCGCGCGCCTCGCTGTCACCCGGGTTGCGCAGGCTGTACGGCTGGTCGGCATCGAACACGATCGCGTCGCCGGTCGCGAGCAACTGGCGGCGGTCGTGCACGCTGACTTCGAGCGTGCCCTCGCTGACGACGAGGTTGACCGTCGTGCCGGGCGCGCGGCGGGCGCCCGGCTCCGTATGCAGCGGCGCGATCCGCAGCTCGTGGAACTCGGCCGCGGCCGGCTCGCCTTCCGGGTACAGCGCCCGCGCCGAGAAGCGGCCGTTCGAGCTGACGACCCGCGACGCACGCTCGGCCGCCAGGTGCTCGAAGCCGTTCACCGCATGGCGGCGCAGGAAGGCGGCGACCGATACCTTCAGCGCCGCGGCGATCTTGCAGAGCACCTTGATCGACGGCACGCTGCGCGCCGACTCGATCTGCGCGAGCATCGCGCGCGACACGCCGGACAGCCGCGCGAGCGCATCGAGCGACAGCTGCCGCTCGGCGCGCAACCGCGCGAGGTTCACACCGACGACCTGTTCGAGAACGTCGAGCGACGCGGACGCCCGCGCATCGGCGGCGTTGCCGGATTCGAAGGAAGACACGTCGCGCACGAGCGCCAGGGATGAAGACATAGCATTGCCTCCGGGCCGCGGTGCAGCCCTGCGTATGGGGTAAGCCGGGATCGGAATCGGGTTGCGCCAGCAACGGCGCGTATCGAGACGCTATCACCCGGCCTTGCACCGGCAAACGAAGTTATCTTCACACCGTTATCAGCATCGCGGAGGAATGCGTTCCTCGCGAACCTTTTCCTGCCGCTATCGCGTCGTGCCGGCGCCGCAGGCTGCACCGTTCATTGCGCCGCCGGCGCCGTGCCGCGCGCCGGCCCGCGCGCGTCGAGCCGCATCGCGAACCACGTGACGACGAGCGCCGCGAACGTCACCGCGACGGCCACCCAGGGCAGCGCATCGAGCGCCAGGCCGCGTTCCAGCGCAAGGCCGCCGAGCCACGCGCCGAGCGCATTGCCGACGTTGAACGCGCCGATGTTCAGCGTCGATGCGAGATGCGGCGCGCTCGCAGCCTTCTCGACAACGTGCGCCTGGAGCGGCGGCACCGTCGCGAATGCGGCGATCCCCCATACGAACACGGTGACGGCCGCGGCGACCGGATGGTGGCTCGTCCTGGCGAACACGACCATCACGGCCATCAGCGCAACGAGGATCGCGATCAGCGACGGCATCAGCGCGCGGTCGGCGAGCTTGCCGCCGAGCGTGTTGCCGATCGTCAGCCCCGCGCCGAACAGGACGAGGATCAGCGCGACCGCGCGCGGCGAATAGCCCGACACGGTCTGGAGAATCGGCGCGATGTACGTGAACACGACGAACACGCCGCCGAAGCCGAGCACGGTCATCAGCAGTGCGAGCCACACCTGCGGCTCCTTCAGCACGCGCACTTCGTGGCCGAGTCCGACCGGCCCGCTGTCGTGGCGGTTCGGCACCAGCGCGGCGATGCCGCCGAGCGACAGCACGCCGAGCGCGGCGACGATCCAGAACGACGCGCGCCAGCCGAGCAACTGGCCGACGAAGGTGCCGAACGGCACGCCGAGCACGTTCGACAGCGTGAGCCCCGTGAACATCAGCGCGATCGCGCTCGCGCGCTTGTCGGCCGGCACGAGCGACGCGGCGACCACCGCGCCGATCCCGAAAAACGACCCGTGCGCGAACGACGTGACGACGCGCGCGACCATCAGCATCGCGTAGCCGGACGCGGTCGCGCACAGCACGTTGCCGACGATGAAGATCGCCATCAGCCACTGCAGCGCGGCCTTGCGCGGCATGCGGCTCGTCAGCACCGCGAGCAGCGGCGCGCCGGCCGCGACGCCGAGCGCGTAGCCGGTGACGAGCAGGCCGGCCGACGGCAGCGACACGGCGAGGTCGCGCGCGACTTCGGGCAGCAGGCCCATGATGATGAATTCGGTGGTGCCGATGGCGAAGGCGCTGATCGCGAGCGCCAGGAGCGGAATGGGCATGACGTTCTCCGGAAGGCGGCGGCTGCGGCGCCCGGTCGGTGCCGCACCGCACAAAAGGCAGGATGTGCGCATTGTCCCGAAGATGGCGATATTTGATAATTGGCGTGGCATTTGAACCATTTTCAAATATTTCTGGAAAATCGTATGGATCGACTGGGCGATATCCGGCTGTTCGTCGAGGCGGCCGAACTCGGCAGCCTGTCCGCCGCCGGGCGCAAGCTGAACCTCACGCCGGCCGCCGCGAGCGCGCGGCTCGCGAAGCTCGAGGCGGCGGTCGCCACCCGGCTGTTCGACCGTTCGACCCGGCAGTTGCGGCTCACCGACGAGGGCCGCCTGTACCTGACAGGCTGCCGGCAGGCATTGCAGGCGCTCGACGACGCCAACGCGCTGCTGCAGGCCGGCCGCAACGTCGTCGGCGGCCGGGTGCGGCTGTCGGCGACGTCCGATTTCGGCCGCCGCCGGCTGCTCGACTGGCTCGACGAATTCACCGCGCGCTACCCGGACGTGACGTTCTCGCTGACGGCGTCCGACTCGACGGTGAACCTGTGGCAGGACGAGATCGATCTCGCGATCCGCTTCGCGGCGCCGCCCGACGGCGCGCTGATCGCCCGCCGGCTCGCCGCGGACCGGCGCGTGCCGTGCGCGGCGCCGTCTTTCATCGAACGCCACGGCATGCCGAGTGACCCGCACGATCTGGCCCGCTTTCCGTGCAACGTGATCACGGTGGCGTCCGGCCCGATGAACACGTGGCGCTTCACGCGCGGCGACGGAGGCGACGAAATGCAGACCTGCACGGTGCCGCTCGCCACCGCGTTCGAGACCAACGACGGCGGCCTTGCCCGCGAGTGGGCGCTGCGCGGCCGCGGGATCGTGCTGAATTCGATCTGGGATGTCGCCGACGACATCCGCGCCGGGCGGCTCAAGGTCCTGCTCCCGGACTGGCGGCACCAGAGCGCGCCGCTGCACGCGATCTATCCGGGCAAGCGCTACATGGCGCCGCGCGTGCGCGTGCTCCTCGACTTTCTCGCCGAACGCTTCGCGCGCGAGGAAACCGCGCACGAAGACCTGCTGAACGCGTGCCGCTGACGGCCGGCGGCCCGACGCCAAGGGGTCGGAACGTGGTGGACGGCGTCGCGCGGCCGCAACCCGCCGCCGGTCCCGGTCGGCATGAAAAGCTATAATGAAAGGCTTTCCCGACGGCTTTTCGTGCTGGCTGCGCGCCCTTCGCGTGCAGCGCACGGCCGTCCCGATTCACCTTACAGACGACGCCCCCAGGTCAACCACTGCGAACGGCGAACCCCCATGACCAAAAAAGTTTACGTAAAGACCTTCGGCTGCCAGATGAACGAGTACGACTCGGACAAGATGGTGGACGTGCTGAATGCGGCCGAAGGCCTCGAAAAGACCGATACGCCGGAAGACGCGGACATCATCCTGTTCAACACGTGCTCGGTGCGTGAAAAGGCGCAGGAGAAGGTGTTCTCCGATCTCGGCCGCGTGCGCGAGTTGAAGGAAGCGAAGCCCGGCCTGCTGATCGGCGTCGGCGGCTGCGTGGCAAGCCAGGAAGGCGCATCGATCGTGTCGCGCGCGCCGTACGTCGACCTCGTGTTCGGCCCGCAAACCCTGCACCGCCTGCCGCAGATGATCGACGCGCGCCGCGAGAGCGGCCGTGCGCAGGTCGACATCTCGTTCCCCGAAATCGAGAAGTTCGATCACCTGCCGCCCGCGCGCGTCGAGGGGCCAAGCGCGTTCGTATCGATCATGGAAGGCTGCTCGAAGTACTGCAGCTACTGCGTGGTGCCGTACACGCGCGGCGATGAAGTGTCGCGCCCGCTCGACGACGTGCTGACCGAAGTGGCCGGCCTCGCCGACCAGGGCGTGCGCGAAGTCACGCTGCTCGGCCAGAACGTGAACGCGTATCGCGGCGCGCTGGCGGCCGGCTCGTCGGAAATCGCCGATTTCGCGACGCTGATCGAATACGTCGCCGACATCCCCGGCATCGAGCGGATCCGCTACACGACGTCGCACCCGAAGGAATTCACGCAGCGCCTGATCGACACCTACGCAAAGGTGCCGAAGCTCGTGAGCCACCTGCACCTGCCCGTCCAGCACGGCTCCGACCGCATCCTGATGGCGATGAAGCGCGGCTATACGGTGCTCGAATACAAGTCGGTGATCCGCAAGCTCCGCGCGATCCGCCCGGACCTGTCGCTGTCGACCGACATGATCGTCGGCTTCCCCGGCGAGACCGAGGACGATTTCGACAAGATGATGGCGCTCGTGCACGAGATGCGCTACGACACCAGCTTCTCGTTCATCTACAGCCCGCGCCCCGGCACGCCGGCCGCGAACCTGCACGACGACACGCCGCGCGAAGTGAAGCTCAAACGCCTGCAACATCTGCAGGCGACCATCGAGGAAAACGTCGCGCGCATCAGCCAGTCGATGGTCGGGAAGGTCGAGCGGATCCTCGTCGAGGGCCCGTCGCGCAAGGACCCGAACGAACTCGCGGGCCGTACCGAGAACAACCGGGTCGTGAATTTCCCGGCGCCGCTCGCGTCGCACCCGCGACTGATCGGCCAGATGATCGACGTGAAGATCAACCACGCCTACCCGCATTCGCTGCGCGGCGAGCTCGTGCTCGTCAGCGACGACGCGAGCGCGGCCACGCACTGACGCTCAACAGGAGCCCGACGCCACTTTGAAGCCGACCCAAGCACTGGAATTCGTCGCGCCGCGCGACGACAACGCGCGCCTCGCCAACCTCTGCGGCCCGCTCGACGAGAACCTGCGGCAGATCGAACAGGCGCTCGACGTCACGCTGTCGCGGCGCGGCCACCGGATCGCGATCCGCGGGCGCGGCGCCAAGCTCGCGCTCACCGCACTCGAGAACTTCTACAACCGCGCGCGCGATGCGCTGTCGGTCGACGACATCCAGCTCGCGCTGGTCGAAGTGCGCCACACGTCCGGCAACGGCCGCCAGGACACGCTCGACGTGCGCTTTCGCGGCGACCCCGACCATCCGTTCGACGAGCCCGTCGTGCAGCTCGACGCCAGCGAGCCGGACGAGGAGCCCGCGCCGAAGCTCTACACGCGGCGCGCCGACCTGCGCGGCCGCACGCCGGCGCAGCGCGAGTACCTGAAGCAGATCCTGTCGCACGACGTGACGTTCGGCATCGGGCCGGCCGGCACCGGCAAGACCTACCTCGCGGTCGCGTGCGCGGTCGACGCGCTCGAGCGCGACCAGGTCAAGCGGATCGTGCTGACGCGCCCGGCCGTCGAGGCCGGCGAGCGGCTCGGCTTCCTGCCGGGCGATCTCGCGCAGAAGGTCGACCCGTACCTGCGTCCGCTGTACGACGCGCTGTACGACCTGCTCGGCTTCGACAAGACGGCGAAGATGTTCGAGCGCCAGATGATCGAGATCGCGCCGCTCGCGTACATGCGCGGCCGCACGCTGAACCACGCGTTCATCATCCTCGACGAGGCGCAGAACACGACGCCCGAGCAGATGAAGATGTTCCTCACGCGGATCGGCTTCGGCTCGAAGGCGGTGGTGACCGGCGACACGAGCCAGGTCGACCTGCCGCGCGGCCACAAGAGCGGCCTCGTCGAGGCGCAGCAGGTGCTCGGCGGCGTACGCGGCATCGCGCTCACGCGCTTCACGAGCGCGGACGTCGTGCGCCATCCGCTCGTCGCGCGCATCGTCGAGGCGTACGACGAATTCCACGCGCAGCACCAGGACGGCTGACCGGCAGGCGGCACCTTTACTCCGCCCCGGCATGACGGCCCGGCCCGCCAGACGGCGCGCCGGGCTTTTTTTCGCCTGGGCGAATTCGGGTGCGATCGGCCGTTTGGTGTATCCTCAACGCGTCCTAATCGCCGCACGCGTCATGAAATCCTCCCGTTCCCGCAAGTCCGAGCGCGCCAAGTCCGCCGCGCCCGCCTCCCCCCGCCTGTCGCTGTTCGATGCGAAGGGCAAGGCCCGGACCGTCAACGCGCAAGGGCTGCGAATCGACTTCCCGGATGGCCGCAGCCTGATGTTCGACCTGTCGGGCAGTTCGGGAGAAGCCGCCGTCGCGATCGTCGCGCAGCACAACGATCCGGCCATGCGCGCGAAGCTCGCGCTGCAGCCCGAGCACTACGACAGCGTGACGCTGCACGTGGGCGCCGAGCCCGCCCCGCGCGAAGACGACACCGAAGACGCGCTGCGCGAGCCGGAGCTCGACCTGTCCGTGCAATACGGTGATGAAATCACGAGCGACGTGCGCAAGACGCTACCCAAGCGCAAGCTGATCGCCGAGTGGATCGAGCCCGCGCTGTTCGCCAGCGCACAGCTCACCGTGCGCTTCGTCGGCGAAGAAGAAGGCCGCACGCTGAACGCCGGCTACCGCCACAAGGACTACCCGACCAACGTGCTGACCTTCGCGTACGACGCGGCACCCGACGGCACCGTGATCGGCGACCTCGTGCTGTGCTGCCCGGTCGTCGAGAAGGAAGCGCACGACCAGGGCAAGCCGCTCACGGCCCACTACGCGCACCTGCTGGTGCACGGCGCGCTGCACGCGCAGGGCTACGACCACGAGACGAGCGACGAGGACGCAGCCGAAATGGAAGCGCTCGAAGTCGACATCCTCGCGAAGCTGGGTTTCCCGAACCCGTACCAGTAAGCCCTCCGCCCGATGCGTAACGCCGCGATGCTGCCGCCCGCCTACCCGCCGTCGATCGGCGAAGGCCGTCTGCTGACGGAAGACGAGCTCGCGGCGTCGCTCGCGCACACGATGCGCGACTGGGACGGCCAGCAGGATATCTGGCTGTTCGGCTATGGCTCGCTGATCTGGAACCCGGGGTTGCCGACCGTCGCCGCCGTGCGCGGCAAAGTGCACGGCTATCACCGCGGGCTCTACCTGTGGTCGCGCGTGAACCGCGGCACCCCCGAACGCCCGGGCCTCGTGCTCGCGCTCGATCGCGGCGGCTCCTGCTCGGGCATCGCATTCCGGCTCGCCGGCCCGACCGCGCAACCGCACCTCGAAACGTTGTGGAAGCGCGAAATGCCGATGGGCTCGTACCGGCCCGCCTGGTTGCCGTGCTCGCTGGAAAACGGCGAACGCGTGAACGCGCTCGCGTTCGTGATGCGCCGCGATGCGCCCACCTACACGGGCAAGCTGCCCGATCCCGTCGTGAAGGAAGTGTTCGGCTGCGCGGCCGGCCGCTACGGCACGACGCTCGACTACGTGAGCCGCACGGTCGACGCGCTGCGCGCGAGCGGCATCCCCGATCGCGCACTGGAAGGGCTGCTCGCGCGATGCCGGTGATGCGGCACGGCGCCCGGCTTGCCGCCACGCGCTGCCGCGCCGCGTGCGCATTGGAACGAGGGCACTCCCGATGATGAAACCGTCACGCTGGTCGCATTGCAAGATGGCCGCGCTGATCGTCGCCGCAAGCGTCGCGCTGTCCGGCTGCGGAATCCTGGGCTGCGGCGGCGCCGCGACCAACGGCGCGGCCGCCGGCGGCTGCTCGGCCGGCATGCGGTTCTGAACCGCGGCGCGGCGACACAACCCGCGTGCGACAGAATGCCGCCCCGGGCGGCCTCCGCCGGACGTTTTCCCGCGTCACGGCGCCCCGCCCCTTCCGCACCCGTTTTTTGCCGCCGCTGCCCCGCCGCGCTTTTCTGCGATAGGATGGAACCGAGGATGATGCCGCGCCCGGCGCGGCCGTCCGCGAGCGGGCCCGCGCGAGCCGCCCACCCTGGCCGTGCGGCCGGTGTGACACGGTCGCGTCGTGCCCTTGGTGTATCCTTGCCTACTCCGTGACAGCGCGCTCCGGCATGACCCGGGCGCACCACCATGAACGATTCGTATCCCAGTCGTAAGCTAACCGACAAACCGCAAGAAAAGCGCTCGCTGCTCGAGCGCCTGACCGACTTCATCTCGCCCGAGCCCGAATCCCGCGGCGAGCTGCTGGAAATCCTCCAGGATGCCCACGAGCGCAACCTGATCGACGCCGATTCGCTGTCGATGATCGAAGGCGTTTTCCAGGTATCCGACCTGTGCGCACGCGACATCATGGTGCCGCGCGCCCAGATGGACGCGATCAACATCGCCGACAAGCCCGAAGATTTCATCCCGTTCGTCCTCGAGAAGGCGCACTCGCGCTACCCCGTGTACGAGGAGAACCGCGACAACGTCATCGGCGTGCTGCTCGCGAAGGATCTGCTGCGCTTCTATGCCGAAGAGGAATTCGACGTGCGCGGGATGCTGCGCCCGGCCGTGTTCATTCCCGAATCGAAGCGCCTGAACGTGCTGCTGCACGACTTCCGCGTGAACCGCAACCACCTCGCGATCGTCGTCGACGAATACGGCGGCGTCGCCGGCCTGATCACGATCGAGGACGTGCTCGAGCAGATCGTCGGCGACATCGAGGACGAATACGACTTCGACGAGGAAGCCGGCAACATCATCTCGGGGCCCGACGGCCGCTACCGCGTACGCGCGCTCACCGAGATCGAGCAGTTCAACGAGACGTTCGGCACCGATTTCCCCGACGACGAAGTCGACACGATCGGCGGGCTGATCACGCATCATTTCGGCCGCGTCCCGCATCGCGGCGAGAAGCTGCAGCTCGGCAACCTCGTGTTCGAGATCCAGCGCGGCGATGCACGCCAGGTCCACGTACTGCTGGTGCGCCGCAACCCGCTCGCCAGCCGTCGCGCCGAAGCCTCGCACGAGGACTGACCGTCGCGCGCCAGCCGCGCGTTCCACAACCGCTCGCCCTCTTCCGCTTCACATGGACGATCCGATCCTGTCCCGCCCGGCTGGCGGCCTTCTCGCGCCGACACCCGGCCGCGCGCTGCCGCGCTGGCACTACCCGGCCGCGCTGCTCGCCGGCGCAGCCAATACGCTCAGCTTCGCACCGACGCCGCATGGCGGCTGGCTGCAACTCGTCGTATTCGTCTGGTTTTTCGCGCAGCTCACACGTACCGCAAGCTGGCGCAGCGCCGCGCTCACCGGCGGCGCGTTCGGCTTCGGCAACTTCATCACCGGCGTCTGGTGGCTCTACATCAGCATGCACGTGTACGGCGAGATGGCCGCGCCGCTCGCGGGCGGCGCGCTCGTGCTGTTCTCGCTGTACCTGTCGCTGTATCCGGCGTTCTCCGCCGGGCTGTGGTCGTTCTGCGCGGGCCATGCGTGGCATCGCCGCACGCCCGACCCGCGGCCGTTCTCGCCGACCTGGCACGGCGCATTCGCGTTCGCGAGCGCCTGGGCACTCGGTGAATGGCTGCGGGGCACCGTCTTCACCGGCTTCCCGTGGCTCGCCAGCGGCTATCCGCAGGTCGACGGCCCGTTCGCGGGCTTCGCGCCGGTCGCCGGCGTGTACGGAATCGCGTGGGTGCTCGCGCTGTTCGCCGCGCTGGTCGTGCAGGCGCTCGCCGCCGCCCGGCCGTCGCCGCTCGCCGAACCCCGCGCCGGCAATGCACGCGTGCGCATCGCCGCGCCGGCCGGCATCGCGGTCGCGCTGATCGCGGTCGGTCTCGGCCTGTCGCAGGTCACGTGGACCGTGCCCGCGAACAAGCCGCTCACGGTGCGGCTGCTGCAAGGGAACGTGAAGCAGGACATCAAGTTCGAGGAAGCGGGCATCGACGCGGCGATCAAGATGTACACGCAGATGATCATCGAGAAGCCGGCCGACCTGATCGTCACGCCCGAAACCGCGATCGCGGTGATGATCCAGGAGCTGCCCGAGCCGTTCGCCGTCGCGATCCGCAAGTTCAGCGACACGACGGGCTCGGCCGTGCTGTTCGGCGCGGTCGGCGCATCGGTGACCGAGGACGGCCACTACGTCGACTATACGAACAGCCTGTATGGCGTGACGCCGAATTCGCGTGACATCTATCACTACGACAAGCACCACCTCGTGCCCTTCGGCGAATTCATCCCGTGGGGCTTCCGGTGGTTCGTCGACCTGATGAAGATGCCGCTCGGCGACTTCGCGCGCGGCGCACTCGTGCAGAAGCCGTTCCTCGTGCACAACCAGCCCGTGATGGCCGACATCTGCTACGAGGACTTGTTCGGCGAGGAAATCGCCGCGTCGATCCGCGACAATCCGCAGCCGCCGGGCGTGCTCGTCAACGTGACGAACCTCGCGTGGTTCGGCGACACGATCGCGCTCGACCAGCACCTGCAGATCGCGCGGATGCGCTCGCTCGAGACGGGCCGGCCGATGCTGCGCTCGACCAACACGGGGATGACGGCCGCGATCGATGCGCAAGGCCGCGTGCTCGGGCAGCTGAAGCCGTTCACGATCGGCTCGCTCGACGTGCGGATCGAAGGCACCAGCGGCTTCACGCCCTACGTGACGAGCGGCAACAACATCGTGCTCGCGGCGTCGCTCGTGCTGCTCGCGTTCGGCTTCACGTTCGGCCCCGGGCTGCGCCGGCGCAACGGCAAGAAGAGCGGCGACGACCAGCCGGAATGACGCAACGGGCGGCCGCTCAGGCCTGCCGGGTCGGCTCCTCCGCTTGAACCGGCTGCGCGGCGAGGCGCCGCAGGTCGCGGCTCACCTCCTCCATCACCGGTTCCCACGCGCCGAACACCGGTTGCCGGTACAGCGTCGCGGTCGGGTACCACGGGCTGTCCTTGCGTTCGAGCAGCCACGGCCAGTGCGGATTCACGTCGAGCAGCACCCAGGTGCGCGCACCGAGCGCACCCGCCAGGTGCGCGACCGACGTGCACACGGTGATCACGAGATCCAGCGCGCCGATGAACGCGGCCGTATCGTCGAAGCTCGTCAGTTCCGCCGTGACGTCCTCGATCGCGAAGCCGGCCGCGCGCGCCGCCTCGATCTCCGCGTTCGCGCCCGGCTGCAGCGAATAAAACGCGACGCCGTCGATCCCGCGGAACGCGTCGGCATAGCGCTCGAGCCCGACCCGCCGGAACGGATTGCGCTGGTGCCCCGCGCTGCCCGTCCACACGAGCCCGACCTTCAGCCGGCAGTCGCCCGCGAGCCGCGCGCGCCACGCATCGCGCGCATGCGGATCGGCCCGCAGATACGGCACCGACGACGCAAGCGTCGACGCTTCCATGCCGAGCATCAGCGGCAGGCCGATCAGCGGCACTTCGTAATCGAAGGCCGGCAGCAATTCGACGCCGCCGCCCGCGCTGAATGCGTCCGCATGCGCGCCGAGGCTGCGCTGCATCAGCGTGCCCACCAGCGGGAACGTATTCCAGATGAGCCGGCCGCCCTCGCGATGCACGCGCTCGGCGAGCGGCGCGACGAAGCGGCAGAACTGCAGCACGTCGCCGAGCCCCTGCTCGCCCCACACGAGCAGCGTCTTGCCGGCGAGCGGCTCGCCCTGCCAGCGCGGGCCCGGCAACACCGGCCGGCGGCCGCGCAACTCGCCCGCGCCGTCCCAGCGCGCCTCGTGGCCGCGCCAGCCGGCCGCGTAATTGCCGCGCACGAGCTGGATGATCGCCAGGTTGAAACGGTACGACGCGTCGTGGGGCGCCAGCTCGCACGCGCGCGCCGCGTAGCCCTCGGCGTCGTCCCAGCGCTGCGCCTCCTTCATCGCCAGCGCGACGTTGTTCATCGCGAGCGCGTTGTCGGGCGCGAGCTCGACGAGCCGCGCCGCGCACGCGAGCGCGGCGTCCAGGTCGTGCGTCGCGAGCCGCGCGACGACGAGATTGATCCACGCCTGCACGTCGCGTGGATCGAAGCGCACCGCCGCTTCGAGCAGCGCGATCTCCTCCGCGCGGCCGCTACCCGACAGCCGCAGCGCGATCGCGAGGTTGTTGCGCAGCGATGGCCGGTCGGCATCGAGCGCCAGCGCCGCGCGATACGGCGCCACGGCGTCCGCGTGCCGGCCCGCCATCTGCAGCGCGTAGCCGTGATTGAAGTGCGCGGTCGCGCCCGGCTGCACGCGCGCCGCGCATTCGGCGAGCGCGACCGCATCGGCCGTACGCTGCCGCGAGACGAGCGCGCCGGTGAGTTGCGCGAGCGCATCGGCGTCGACCGCATGCAGATGCGCGGCGGCGGCGAGCCACAGATCGTGCGCGGCATGCTCGCCGCGCGCCTGCGCATCGGCGGCCTGCCCGAGCAGCGCGAGGAAGGGCGGAAGCAGCGGAATGAGGATATCGGTCGGATCGTCCATGCAGTCGGAGTCGGCTAGCGGTGGCGCGGCACGCGTCGCGCGCACCGCAATACGCGCATCTTAACGCCCGCGCGAAGCCGCGCGGCACGCGCGTCGCGACGGGCCGCACGCGGCCGCCCGGCGGGCGCCGGTCACGCCCGCGCAGGCCGCCCGAACGGGGCCGACGGTGTGCCCGCCCGCGTTCCGGCCGCATCCGCTCGCCGATCCGGTAAAATTACGCGTTTCAGCACACTAACAAGCCGCGCCGCCGCGCGAGCCGACCCTCCGGGCCCCGCCCGGAGCGCCGCCCGCAACGGAGCGCCAGCGCCACGAAGGCTCTTCATGCTTACGTTTCAGCAAATCATCCTGACGCTGCAGTCCTACTGGGACAAGCAGGGTTGCGCCCTGCTCCAGCCCATCGACATGGAAGTCGGCGCGGGCACCTCGCACGTCCACACGTTCCTGCGCGCGGTCGGCCCCGAGCCGTGGCGCGCCGCGTACGTGCAGCCGTCGCGCCGCCCGAAGGACGGCCGTTACGGCGAGAACCCGAACCGCCTGCAGCACTACTACCAGTACCAGGTCGTGCTCAAGCCGGCGCCGGAAAACATCCTCGACCTGTACCTCGGCTCGCTCGAGGCGCTCGGCTTCGACCTGCAGCAGAACGACGTGCGTTTCGTCGAGGACGACTGGGAAAACCCGACGCTCGGCGCGTGGGGCCTCGGCTGGGAAGTGTGGCTGAACGGGATGGAAGTCACGCAGTTCACGTATTTCCAGCAGGTCGGCGGCCTCGACTGCAAGCCGGTGCTCGGCGAGATCACGTACGGCCTCGAGCGCCTCGCGATGTACCTGCAGAAGGTCGAGAACGTGTACGACCTCGTGTGGACCGAATGGGAAGAGCAAGGCCCGAACGGCCCCGAGCTGCGCCGCCTGTCGTACGGCGACGTCTACCACCAGAACGAGGTCGAGCAATCGACCTACAACTTCGAGCACGCGAACGTCGACCTGCTGTTCACGTTCTTCAACAGCTACGAAGCGGAAGCGAAGAAGATGATCGACGCGCAGCTCGCGCTGCCCGCGTACGAGCTCGTGCTGAAGGCCGGTCACACGTTCAACCTGCTCGATGCGCGCGGCGCGATCTCGGTCACCGAGCGCGCGGCGTACATCGGCCGCATCCGCGCGCTGTCGCGTCTCGTCGCGCAGGCTTACTACGACTCGCGCGAGAAGCTCGGCTTCCCGATGCTCGGCAACCCGCCGGGCGTGCCGGGCCTCACCACCGACGCCCAGGACGCCGCACAGCCGGCGTGGGCGCCGCCGCTCAAGGTCGAACGCAAGATCGATCAGGACTGACGAGACGAGATTCATTCCAATCATGACGCACAATCATCCCGCCCCCCTGCTCGTCGAACTGCTGACCGAAGAGCTGCCGCCGAAGGTCCTCGCGCGCCTCGGCGACGCATTCGCCGAAGGTCTCGCGCAACGCCTCGCGGCGCGCGACCTCATCGAAGGCGAACTCGTGTTCGAACGCTACGCCACGCCGCGCCGCCTCGCCGTCGTCGTACAGAACGTGCGCGCCGTCGCCCCTGAAAAGCAGGTCCGCGAAAAGGTCCTGCCCGTGTCGGTCGCGCTCGACGCCGAAGGCAAACCGACCGCGCCGCTCGCGAAGAAGCTCGCGGCGCTCGGCCACCCGAACCTGTCGATCGCCGATCTCGAGCGCGCGCAGGACGGCAAGGCCGAAGCGTTCTTCATCAACTATTCGGCAGCCGGCGCAACGCTCGCCGACGGCCTGCAGGCCGCGCTCGACGAAACGCTCGAGAAGCTGCCGATCCCGAAGGTGATGACCTACCAGCGCCCGGACGGCTCCGACGTGAAGTTCGTGCGCCCGGTGCATCGCCTGACGGTGCTGCACGACGATCGCATTGTGCCCGTCACCGCATTCGGCGTCGACGCCGGCGACACCACGCTCGGCCACCGCTTCCTGTCCGACGGCCTCGTCGCGATCCAGCATGCGCGCTCCTACGCCGACACGCTGCGCGACAAGGGCCGTGTGATCGCGCACTTCGCCGATCGCCGCGAAACGATCCGCACGCAACTGAACGAGCACGCGAATGGCGATACCGTCGTGATGCCCGAGTCGCTGCTCGACGAAGTGACGTCGCTGGTCGAATGGCCGGTCGTCTACCCGTGCCGCTTCGAGGACGAATTCCTGCAGGTCCCGCAGGAATGCCTGATCCTCACGATGCAAACCAACCAGAAGTATTTCGCGCTGACCGACGTCGCCGGCAAGCTGCGCTCGCGCTTCCTGATCGTGTCGAACATCGAGACGAAGACGCCGGGCGAGATCATCGAAGGCAACGAGCGCGTCGTGCGCCCGCGCCTGGCCGATGCGAAGTTCTTCTTCGAGCAGGACAAGAAGAAGCCGCTCGCCGACCGCGTGCCGCAACTCGCGAACGTCGTGTATCACAACAAGCTCGGTTCGGCGCTCGCACGCGTCGAGCGCCTCGAGGCGCTGGCCGGCGAGATCGCCCCCGCGATCGGCGCCGACGCCACGCACGCGAAGCGCGCCGCGCGTCTCGCGAAGGCCGACCTGCTGACCGACATGGTCGGCGAGTTCCCGGAACTGCAGGGCACGATGGGCACGTACTACGCGCGCCACGACGGCGAAGCCGACGACGTCGCGCTCGCCTGCGCCGAGCACTACCAGCCGCGCTTCTCCGGCGACGCACTGCCGACCACGCCGGTGTCGACCGCCGTCGCGCTGGCCGACAAGCTCGAGACGATCGTCGGCATCTGGGGCATCGGCCTCGCGCCGACCGGCGAGAAGGATCCGTTCGCGCTGCGCCGCCACGCGCTCGGCGTGCTGCGCCTGCTGCTCGAGAAGCAGCTGCCGCTCGATCTCGTGTCGCTGCTGCGCACGGCCCATGCACGCTTCGAAGGCGTGCCGGGCGTGGCCGAATCGACCGATGCGATCCTCGCGTTCTTCATGGATCGCCTGCGCGGCCTGCTGCGCGAGCGCGGCTATTCGGCCGGTGAAATCGACGCGGTGCTGAGCCTGAACCCGACGCGCGTCGACGATCTCGTCGCGCGCCTCGACGCGGTGCGCGAGTTCACGCGCCTCGCGGAAGCCGAAGCGCTCGCGGCCGCGAACAAGCGGATCTCGAACATCCTGAAGAAGTCGGAAGGCGGCGCGAACGGCACGGTGCAGCCGACGCTGCTCGTCGAGGCCGCCGAGAAGGCGCTGCACGAACAGCTCGCGGCCGTGACGCCGCACGTGCAGTCGCAGCTCGAGGCGGGTGCGTACACGGGCGCGCTGTCGGCGCTCGCCGCGCTGCGCGCACCGGTCGACACGTTCTTCAACGACGTGATGGTCAACGCGGAAGATCCGGCACTGCGCGCGAACCGTCTCGCGCTGCTGTCCGCGCTGCACCAGCAGATGAACTGCGTCGCCGACATCTCGAAGCTCGCTGCATAAGGGCCGCACGATGCCGACCAGCCCCAACCGAAAGCTCGTCGTCCTCGACCGGGACGGCGTGATCAACGTCGATTCGGATGCGTTCATCAAGACGCCCGACGAATGGATCGCGCTGCCCGGCGCCCTCGAGGCGATCGCCCGGCTCAACCACGCGGGGTATCGCGTGGTCGTCGCGACCAACCAGTCCGGCATCGGTCGCGGGCTGTTCGACATGGCCGCGCTCAACGAGATGCATCTGAAGATGCATCGCGCGGCGGCCTCGGTCGGCGCACGTATCGACGCGGTGTTCTTCTGCCCGCACACGGCCGAGGATCACTGCGACTGCCGCAAGCCGAAACCCGGCATGATGCAGATGATCGCCGAGCGCTTCGAGATCGATCCCGATCACACGCCGGTCGTCGGCGATTCGCTGCGCGACCTGCAGGCCGGCATCGCGGTCGGCTTCCAGCCGCACCTCGTGCTCACCGGCAAGGGCAAGAAGACGCTCGCCGCCGGCAACCTGCCGCCCGGCACGAAGGTCCACGACGACCTGCGCGCGTTCGCGCTCGATTTCCTTTCACACGAACACGAGTGATGCAGCCGCCGCGCGCATCCTCCCTAACGCCCGACTTACGCCGATGCGCTTCGTCCGCTCCCTGCTGCTGCTGATCTATTTCATCCTGTACACGGTGCCGTACGCCACCGCGTGCTTCATCGCCTTTCCGTTCATGCGCTCCGACGCGCGCTACTGGATGGCCGCCGGCTGGTGCAAGTCGACACTGTGGGTCGTGCGCTGGCTGAACGGCATCCGCTACCGGATCGAAGGGTACGAGAACCTGCCCGACGGCCCGGCGGTGCTGCTGTCGAAGCACCAGTCCGCGTGGGAGACGCTCGCATTTCCGGCGCTGATGCCGAGGCCGCTTTGCTACGTGTTCAAGCGCGAGCTGCTGTACGTGCCGTTCTTCGGCTGGGCACTCGGGATGCTGCACATGGTCAACATCAACCGCAAGGAAGGCAAGAACGCGTTCACGTCGGTGATCCGCCAGGGCAAGAAGCGCCTGTCGGAAGGCGCATGGATGATCATGTTCCCGGAAGGCACGCGCACGCCGGTCGGCAAGCAGGGCAAGTACAAGACGGGCGGCGCGCGCTTCGCGATCGAAACCGGCGCACCCGTCGTGCCGATCGCGCACAATGCAGGGCGGGTGTGGCCGCGCAACTCGTTCACGAAATTCCCCGGCGTCGTCACCGTGTCGATCGGCAAGCCGATCCCCAGCGAGGGGCTGACGCCCGATGCATTGAACTCGCAGGTCGAAGCATGGATCGAAGCGGAAATGCGCCGGATCGATCCCGATTCGTATCGCCAGGCAGGCAATGCGGGCACGCGCGATGCCGCGCGTGTCTGACGCCCCCAGGTTGCAGCCGTTGCGTACGACAAAAAGAAGCGAACTGATGAAACAGCGTCCGCGGCCACGGCCTGCCGTCGTGGCCCTCGATCATCGCCAGATGGACCTGCCGCTCTTCGACGGGCCGGCCGCCGCACCGTCGGCGCCCGCCACGCCGCCGGCGCCGCCCGAAGCAGCACCTGCCGCGCCCCTCGATCCGGGCCCGGCGCCCGACCGCTCGCGCGTGCGCACGTTCGCACTCGACAGCCGCGTGCTCGAATACCGCCTGAAGCGCTCCGCGCGCCGCACGATCGGCTTCACGATCGACGGCAGCGGGCTGTCGATCACCGCGCCGCGCTGGGTCACGCTCGCCGACATCGAAGCCGCGATCTCCGAGAAACAGCGCTGGATCTTCGCGAAGCTCGCGGAGTGGAAGACGCGCACCGAACAGCGCGCGCTGCCCCAGATCGACTGGCGCGACGGCGCGGCGCTTCCCTATCTCGGCAAGACGGTGACGATCGCGCTCGGCGCGGGCGCCGTCGCGTTCGATACCGATGCGCTGCGGCTCTCGCTGCCGCTGCCCGTGCAGGCCGACATGCAGCAGATCAAGGATCGCGTGCAGGGCTGGCTGCAGGGCGAAGCGAAGCGGATCTTCGGTGAACGCCTCGCCGTCTATGCGGAGAAACTCGGCGTCACGTATTCGATGTACGCGCTATCGTCGGCCGCGACGCGCTGGGGCAGTTGCTCGAGCGACGGCAAGATCCGGCTGAACTGGCGGCTGATCCATTTCCCGATGTCGATCATCGACTACGTCGTCGCGCACGAGCTGTCGCACCTGCGCGAGATGAACCACAGCCCGGCCTTCTGGCAGACCGTCGAATCGATCTTTCCCGAGTTCCGCGAAGCGCGGCATACGCTCAAGCATCACCCGCCCGAGTTGCTGCCGTCGCTGTGATGCGCGCGGCGTCGCCGCCAACGAAAAAGGGCGATGCGGATCACCCCGCATCGCCCTTTTTTGCTGCCGCGGCGCACATCGCACGCCGCAGCCCGGTTCATCCGGCGCTCAGTGCGCCTTCTTCTGGATGAACTCGATCTTGTAGCCGTCCGGATCCTCGACGAACGCGATCACGGTCGTGCCATGCTTCATCGGGCCCGCTTCGCGCGTGACCTTGCCGCCTTGCGCCTTGATCTGCTCGCAGGCCTTGTACGCATCGTCGACTTCGAGCGCGAGGTGGCCGAAGCCGTTGCCGAGATCGTAGGCCGGCGTATCCCAGTTATGGGTCAGCTCGATCACCGTGTTGTCGCTTTCATCGCCGTAGCCGACGAATGCGAGCGTGAACTTGCCTTCCGGATAGTCGTCGCGGCGCAGCACCTTCATGCCGAGCAATTCGGTGTAGAACTTGATCGAGCGGTCGAGATCGCCGACTCGCAGCATCGTATGCAGCAATCGCATGTGTTGTACTCCTGTGGGGACTTTCCAGAACCGGGAACTCTACCAGAGTCGGGTGAATTTCGCCGGGGGCGCCTGGCCGGGGGCGCCTAGCCGGGGGCGCCCAGCCGGGGGCGCCTGGCCGCGGCCATCCAGGAGCGACCAGCAGGAGGCGCCTCGCCCGAACGCGGCCGATATGGTCCATCGTCGCCAACCGACGCGAGCACAACGGCGTAAAACGGCACGATCCGGCTCGCCCGGCTACTGCGCCGATCGGGTAACATCCTTCCACCTCGCACCAAAAACGGGCATGCGACCCACTGCCCGAACGCGACCACTCCTTCCCCGAGACAGCCACACTGCCGTGCGAAACCGCCGATTCGAGCGCGCCGGATGCGCCGCCCTCCCGACCTTGCAGCCGCCGCGCCGAACCGGCGAGGCTCGCCGATGACCACGCTCGCCGCCGTCCCAATGCGCCGCGCGCTCGACACGCGCGCCGTCGGCCTGATGCTGCTGCTATGCGCGATCTGGGGCTTCCAGCAAGTCGCGATCAAGAGCACGAACGCCGCGATTGCACCGATGTTCCAGGCCGGGCTGCGCTCGGTGATCGCGGCGGTGCTGCTGTGGGGCTGGGCCCGCTCGCGCGGTACGCCGCTGTTCCAGGCGGACGGCACGTTCGGCGCGGGCCTCGCGGCCGGGGCGCTGTTCGCCGGCGAATTCATCTGCGTGTTCTTCGGGCTGACGCTGACGAGTGCGTCGCACATGGCGATCTTCCTGTACACGGCGCCCTGCTTCACCGCGCTCGGCCTGCATCTGTTTGCACCGGGCGAACGACTGCAGCGCACGCAGTGGGCCGGCGTCGGCCTGGCATTCGCCGGCATCGCGCTCGCATTCGCGGACGGCTTCCTGAAACCGCGCGCACCCGGCGCATCGGTACTGGCCGGGCTCGCCGGCGACGCGCTCGGCATCCTCGGCGGCGCGATGTGGGCCGCGACGACGGTCGTCGTGCGCTCGACTGCACTCGCCCGGGCGAGCGCGAGCAAGACGTTGTTCTACCAGCTCGCGGTATCGGCGGTCGTGCTGGTCGCGCTTGCCGCACTGTTCGGCCAGGTGTCGTTCGCGCACGTCACGCCGGTCGCGGTGGCAAGCCTCGCGTACCAGTCGGTGATCGTCGCGTTCGTCAGCTACCTGTCGTGGTTCTGGCTGCTGACACGCTACAGCGCGTCACGGCTGTCGGTCTTCACGTTCCTGTCGCCGCTGTTCGGCGTCGCGTTCGGCGTGCTGCTGCTCGGCGAATCGGTCGGCTGGCGCTTCATGTCCGCGGCCGCGCTCGTGCTGACCGGCATCGCGCTCGTCAACGCGCCACCGCGCCGGCGGGCGTGACGACCCGGCGCAACACGCGCGGGCCCACGCAATAAAAAAGGCTGCCTCGCAGGGCAGCCTCTTCTTCCCATCCGGTCCGGCTCGCGTGACCGGCCTCAACCGGCCTTGCGCACCGCCGCGAGCGCCTGCGCGACGCCGACGTACTCAGCCACGCTCA
Source organism: Burkholderia sp. HI2714 (assembly GCF_002223085.1). Classification (NCBI taxonomy): domain Bacteria; kingdom Pseudomonadati; phylum Pseudomonadota; class Betaproteobacteria; order Burkholderiales; family Burkholderiaceae; genus Burkholderia; species Burkholderia sp. HI2714. Next base: position 113,351 of record NZ_NKFM01000027.1, read on the forward strand.
CATCCTCCGCACGGCGTGCGAGATCGAAGCCGAGCGCGTCGAAATCGATCGTCTCGCGATAGTCGCCGAGCGTATTGCGCAGCATCTTGCGGCGTTGCGAGAACGCGGCGGTGACGATTTCGCCGAGCAGCACGGGATCGACGTCCGGCAGTTCATGCGGTTCGTACGGAATCATCCGGACGATCGCCGAATCGACCTTCGGCGGCGGCTGGAACGATTCCGGCGGCACGTCGAGCATCTTCTCCATCACGTAGCGGTACTGCAGCATCACCGACAGACGCGAAAACGCCTTCGTGCCGGGCTCCGCGACCATCCGCTCGACGACTTCGTTCTGCAGCATGAAATGCTGGTCGATGACCGCATCGGCGAACGTCATCAGGTGAAACAGCAGCGGGCTGGAAATGTTGTACGGCAGGTTGCCGACGATCCGCAGCGACGGCTTGTCGCCGGGCGCCGCGAGCGACCGGAAGTCGAACGCGAGCGCGTCGCCCGCGTGCAGCTCGAGCAGCGCGCCGAAGCGTTGCTGCAGGCGCCCGATCAGGTCACGGTCGAGCTCGACCGCATGCAGCGGCGACTCGGGTGTCGCGAGGCGCTCGATCAGCGGCTCGGTCAGCGCGCCGAGCCCGGGGCCGATCTCGACCATGCGCTGGCCGCGCGCGGGGCCGATCGTCGAGACGATCGAGTCGATCACGCCGTGATCGACGAGGAAGTTCTGCCCGAAGCGCTTGCGCGCGAAATGGCCTTGGTGCTGTCTGCTGTTCGACATCGACTGAGTAAAACGAAAAATACGACGAAAGAGGTGAAGCCGGGCCCGCGTCAGGCCGTGCGGCGATGGCGCGCCATCGTGACGGCCGTGTCGAGCGCGGCGATCATGCTGCCCGGATCCGCGCGGCCGGTGCCGGCCAGATCGAGTGCCGTGCCGTGATCGACCGACGTCCGGATGATCGGCAGCCCGAGCGTCACATTGATGCCCTCGCCGAACGTCGCATACTTCAGCACGGGCAGACCCTGGTCATGGAACATCGCGAGCACGCAATCGGCGTCCGCGAGATGGCGCGGCTGGAACAGCGTGTCGGCCGGATACGGGCCGCGCGCGTCGATGCCCTGCGCGTTCGCGCGGGCCAGCGCCGGCGAGATCACGTCGATCTCCTCGCGGCCGAGATAACCGTTCTCGCCCGCGTGCGGGTTCAGGCCCGTCACGAGGATGCGCGGTGCGGCGAGACCGAAGTCGCGCCGCAGGTCGCGATCGATGATCGCGAGTGTCTCGACGAGCCCGTCGATCGTGAGTGCGGCCGACACGTCCTTCAGCGGCAGGTGCGTGGTCGCGAGCGCGACACGCAGCGGCTTGTGTCCGGTACCGGCCAGCATCATCACGACCCGCGGCGTATGCGTGCGCTCCGCCAGGTATTCGGTATGGCCGGTGAACGGCACGCCCGCATCGTTGATGGTGCTCTTCTGCAGCGGCGCGGTGACGATCGCATCGTACCGGCCCGCCAGCGCACCGTCGATCGCCGCGTCGAGCAACCCGAGCACGTACGGGCCGTTCGCGGCGTCCAGCTTGCCCGCCTGCACGGGCACGGCGAGCGCGTGATGCGCGACCGACACCGGCCCGCTGCCAGTCAGTGTGGCCCGGTCGGCGCCGACGGCCGCCGCACGCGCGTCGAGCAGCGCCGCATCGCCGAGCACGGTGAAATGCGCGTCGGGCCAGCGCTGCGCGGCATCACGCAGCGCCTGCACGGTCAGCTCCGGGCCGACCCCCGCGGGTTCGCCAGTCGTGATCGCGATCTGCAGCGCGGGCGTGGTCATCTGAAGCTCGCTCAGTTCGCCGGGCCGACGCCGCCGATCTTGTACTGCACGTACGACGAATCGCGCAGCTCGCGCAGCCAGTCGGCATACGCCTGCTCGGCCTTGCGCTGGCCGATCGCCTGACGCGCGATATCCATCTGCTGCTGCACCGAACCTTCCGCCTCGCGGCGCTCGACCACCTGGATCAGGTGATAGCCGTATTCGGTACGAATCGGCTGGCTGATCTGGCCGGCCTGCAGGTTGTTCATCGCGCGCTCGAATTCCGGCACGGTCTCGCCCGGGCTGATCCAGCCGAGATCGCCGCCCTGCGATGCCGAACCGTCCTGCGAGTAGGTGCGTGCGAACTTCTCGAAATCGCCGCCGGCCTCGACCTGCTTGCGGATGTCCTGCAACTGCTGGCGCGCCTGGCCTTCCGACTTGCCTTCGCCCACGCGCAGCAGGATGTGGCGCACGTGCGTCTGGACGATCTTCGGTGCGGCGGCGGTCGCGCCCTGGCTCTGGCGGCGATCGACGAGACGCACGATCTCGAAGCCGTCCGGCACGCGGATCAGCGTCGGGTTGACCTGGCCCGGGCGCAGCTTCGATGCGGCGTCGACGACGTCGGCCGGCAGCGCGCTCGGTGCCTTGAAGCCGAGGTCGCCGCCCTTCTTCGCGTCGTTCGCTTCCGAATTGTTCTTCGCGAGCTTCTCGAAATCGGCGCCCGACTTCGCCTGCTGCAGCAGCGCGTCAGCCTTCTTCTGCGCGGCTTCGATGTCGGCCTGCGGCGCGTTGGTCGGCGCCTTGATGAAGATGTGCTGGAAGCGCAGGTCCTGCTGTTGCGACGCATTCGGCCCGCGCTGGCTCGCGATGTAGTTCGCGACCTCGGCGTCCGACACGGTGATCTTGCCGTCGACCTCGCGCTCGCGCAGCTTCGACAGCATCAGTTCGGTACGCGCGTCGCTCGTGAAGATGCTCCAGGGCACGCCTTGCGCCTCGAGGCGCGCACGGTACTGCTCGAGCGTCATGCCGTTCGCCTGCGCGAGACGCTGCAGCGTGGCCTGCACGGTCGCGTCGTCGATGCGGATCCCGTCGTCCTTGGCCTTCTGCACCTGGATACGCTCGAGCACCATCTGGTTCAGCACCTGCGCGCGCAGCTGGTCGGTCGGCGGCACGGGTGCGTTCTGCTGCTGCAGCCGGCGCGCGATCAGGCCGGCACGCTGGTCGAGTTCGCGGCCCGTGATCACGTCGTTGTTGACGACCGCGACGACTTCGTCGGCGAGCTGCGCACCTTGCGAACCGAGCGCCTGCGCCGCGACCGGCGCGGCGGCGAGCAGCGCGGAGGCCGCAGCGAGGCTGGACACGACTGCCGCGAAACGAAGGGTTTTCTTCATTGCCACTGGAACTCCATTGAAATCGTGCTGACCGGTGCAGACAAGCCGGCGTTACTCGTAGTTGCTGAAGCGGGACATCGGCGGCGGCGGCGGCGGCAGCGGCGTGTAGCCCGGCACCCCGGCGCGGAATGCGGACACGAGGCCGTTGTCGACGGTCGACAGGCCCTTGAGCGTCAGCTGCATCATGACTCGCGTCGACGAGTTCTGCTGTCCCGACGAATTGATGCCGTTCGCCGCCCGTTGCACCCCGACCCCGAGCGCCCAGCAGTCCGCGTCGTATTGTAAGCCGACCAGACCGTCGACCACGCGATCACCGGCGAGGTCGTAGTTGAAGCGGCCGATCGCATACAGGCGGCGCGTGAGCGGCCATTGCGCGGACACCAGGAACTGGTTGATCGGCTGGTTGTCGAGCGTGGTGTTCGATCGCGTGTAGCGGTAGCCGACGTTGATCACGCGGCGCTCGCCCGGGCTGTAGCCGAAACCGACGCTCGACTTCACGAGCTGGTTGTTGTTCTGGTTGTACTGGAACGCCGTCTCCGACATGAAGCCCGAGCCGAGCTTCAGCGCGGCGCCGACGATCAGGTCCGAGTGGCGCGCCAGCACGGCGCTCTGCCCGGGAGTCAGCGTGACGCGCTGATCGGCGAAGTAGTACTGCTGCGCGATCACGAAACGCGCGCGCTCGTCGCCGGTGCGCGGGTCGATGAAGCGCGACGTGAGGCCGGCCGTGATCCGGTTCGCGTCGGCGATCCGGTCGTTGCCGACGAACGTGTTCGGCTGGTAGATCTCCGCGAGGCCGAAGTCCGACTCCGCGGTGTCGAACAGCGGCGCGTTCGACTGGTCGCGATACGGCGTGTACACGTAGTACAGGCGCGGCTCGAGGGTCTGGATGAAGTCCTGGCCGAACAGGCGTACCGAGCGGTCGAAGATCAGGCCCGAATCGAAGCTCACGGTCGGGATCGACTCGGTGAAGCGCTTCGGATTGTTCGGCGTGCTCGACGACAGGTAGTTCAGGTCGTACGACGCGAAGTGGTACTGGACCTTCGGCACCACGAAGTAGCCGGGGCCGTATACGCCGTACGCGATGTACGGGTTGAAGACGATCCGGTCACCCTGGGTCGCATCGGCCGTCGTGATGCGGAACCGCGAATAGTCGGCTTCCGCGCCGAAGTCGAAACCGCCGACGTTGTACTTCGTGTACTTCACGTTCAACTGCGGCTCGCGGCTGTACGGCGCGATCGACGGCGGCAACGTCTGCCAGTGCTGGTAGCGCGCGAGCACCGACCACGGGCCGTTGTTGTACGTGACGCCTGCTTCCTGCTGGTACAGCGTCTGCGTCCCGTTGATGAACTGGTTCGCCGACCCGAGGTCTTCGGGATACGTATTGTCCGAGACCTTGTTGTAGTAGACATAGCCGCCGAAGCCGCCGCCGAAGTTCTGCTGGTGCTGCCAGTAGATCGCGTAACGGTTGCGGTGCGCGAGCCGGTCATCCGGCAGGTAATTGGCCGTAAACGTGCCCGAATACGACGGCGACAGGTAGCGGAACGTCGCCTCGGTCATCACGCCGCGCCGCGAGATGATGCGCGGCGTGAGCGTCAGGTCGCGGTTCGGCGCGATGTTGAAGTAGTACGGCAGCGACAGTTCGAACCCGTTGCTCGAGTTCATCGCGAACGTCGGCGGCAGCAGGCCGCTGCGCCGCTCGCCCGACAGCGGGAACGTCATCCACGGGCTCGCGAAGATCGGCACGCCCTGGAAGAACAGCACGCCGTTGCGCGCGGTGCCTTCGTCGGCGCCGGTATCGAAGTCGAAGCGGCTGCCCTTGATGTACCACGCGGGGTTCGTCGAACACTGGCACGCGGTGTAGGTGCCGTTGACGAACACCGAGCGCTCGTTGTCGACCATGTCGACGCGTTCCGCGCTGCCCGACCCGCCCGTCACGTTGAAGTGGTACTTCGGCGCGGTCATGAAGCCCTGGTTCGCCTCGATCTTCAGGTGCGCCTCGGGGCCGGCGAACGACGTGCCGCCATTGATCACCTTGACCTGGCCGTACGCATCGGCCATGTCGGTATCCTGATCGTAGTGGATCGCGTCGGCCTTCACGACGGCGTCACCGCGCCGCAGCTCGGCCGAACCCTTCGCGGCGAGATCCTGCTCGGCCGTGCCGCTCGTGTGGTCGGCGATCACGAAGGCGGCCGGCTTCGCGCCGTCCTTCAGCGGATGATCCTCGAGCTGGGGCGCGAGACGCAGATCCCACGGCGAGTCGAGCGGCTGCGGCTGCGCGGCCGCGCCCGACAGCTGCGCGTACGACACGGCCGGCACGAGGCCGGGCACGGCCAGGAGTGCGAGCGCGAGCCGCCGTTTGCGCGGCGCCCCGTCACCGGGGAAAACATTCGGGAATAGCGGTTTGGGCGGCATCTATCGTTTGGCGAATCGCCCCTTGTCAACCGCGCCGTCGCGGCACATTCGCGCGCGGCGGGCCGCACCGTCGCACCGCGACTGCGGCTGAGCGCAAACCGGGGAGGCGACCGCGCGACAGGCAGGCGGGCCTGCACGGCGGAAAGCTGACGCGGGGCGCGTCAAAAAAGTCGTGGGGTATTATATGGCAAGACGTTCCCCCCTCCTCCGAGTTTCATGACGCCCCCATCCGCCGCATCCCAGCCCGACGCCCGCCTCGAAGCGCTCACCGCGTGGCTGCACCCGTTCGCCGAACGCCATGCGCTCGACCTGTCGACCCTCGCGCCCGCCTCGTCGGACGCCAGTTTCCGCCGCTATTTCCGTGTCGCGTCGGCCACGAACGCCGGCGGCACGCTGATCGCCGTCGACGCGCCGCCGCCCGAAAAGTGCCGCGAGTTCGTCCAGGTCGCGCACCTGCTCGCCGCGGCCGGCGACCACGTGCCGGACGTGCTGGCCCACGATTTCGACGCGGGCTTCATGCTCGTGACCGATCTCGGCCGCACGTCGTACATCTCGGTGCTCGATCCGGCCGACCCGGCCGCCGCAAAACCGCTGATGCGCGCGGCGCTCGACGCGCTGATCCGCTTCCAGCTCACGTCGAAGCCTGACGTGCTGCCGCCGTTCGACGAAGCATTCCTGCGCCGCGAGATGGAGCTGATGCCCGAATGGTTCGTCGGCCGCCACCTCGGCAAGCCGGTCACCGACGCGATGCGCGGCACGCTCGACCGCACCTTCGCGCTGCTGGTCGCCAGCGCGCACGCGCAGCCACAGGGTTTCATGCTGCGCGACTTCATGCCGCGCAACCTGATGGTGTGCGAACCGAACCCGGGCATCCTCGACTTCCAGGACGCCGTCTACGGGCCGCTGACGTACGACGTCGTGTCGCTGCTGCGCGACGCCTTCATCAGCTGGGACGAGGAATTCGAGCTCGACTGCTTCGCGTACTACTGGGAAAAGGCGAAAAAGGCCGGCCTGCCGGTCGACCCCGACTTCGGCGAGTTCTACCGCCAGCTCGAATGGATGGGGCTGCAGCGCCACATCAAGGTGCTCGGCCTGTTCGCGCGTATCAATTACCGTGACGGCAAGCCGCACTACCTGAACGACCTGCCGCGCTTCATCGCGTATGCGCGCAAGGTCGCGCTGCGCTATCGCCCGCTCGTGCCGTTCGCGAAGCTGCTCGACGAGCTCGAGGGCAACGCGCCGGCCGACGTAGGCTATACGTTCTGATCGTTCCGACTCTCCTGACACCCGGCCGAACATGAGCAACACCCTGACCACGGCGATGATCTTCGCCGCCGGGCGCGGCGAACGGATGCGCCCGCTCACCGACACCCGCCCGAAGCCGCTGCTCGAAGCGGGCGGCAAGCCGCTGATCGTGTGGCAGATCGAAGCGCTCGCGCGTGCGGGCATCGAGACGATCGTGATCAACCACGCGTGGCTCGGCGAGCAGATCGAGGCTGCGCTCGGCGACGGTTCGCGCTGGGGCGTGCGCCTCGTGTATTCGGCCGAGGGCGAAGCGCTGGAAACGGCCGGCGGCATTGCGCAGGCGTTGCCGTTGCTCGAGCGCGACGGGCAGCCGGCCGTGTTCGCGGCGGTCAGCGGCGACGTCTACTGCGCGTTCGATTACCGATCGCTCGCGCCGCGCGCCGCCCGGATGGCCGCGCTCGACGCGCCGGCGATGCACCTCGTGATGGTGCCGAACCCGCCGTTCCACCCGACCGGCGACTTCTCGCTCGGCGACGACGGCCGCCTTGCGCTCGACGGCGCCGCGCGCTTCACGTTCGGCAACATCGGCCTGTACGACACGCGGATGTTCCGCGATCTCGCGCCCGGCACACGGCGTGCGCTGACGCCGTACTATCGCGCGGCGATCGAGGCCGGCCGCGCGAGCGGCGAACTGTACGAAGGTATCTGGGAGAACGTCGGCACGCCCGCGCAACTCGGCGAGCTGGATGCGCGGCTGCGCGCCGCGGAGTGACCGGCTGACGGGTCGTCGGGCTGATTGATCCGCTGGTTGATCGATCCGCTGGTTGATCGATCCGCTGGTTGGTTGAGCGGCTGGTCAGTTGGCCGGCTGTTTAGCTGGCTGGCTGGCTGGCTGGCTAGCTGGCTAGCTGGCTGGCTGGCTGGCTGGCTGGCTGGCTGGCTGGCTGGCTGGCTGACTGGCTGGCTGACTGGCTGGCTGACTGGCTGACTGGCTGACTGGCTGACTGGCTGACTGGCTGACTGGCTGGTTGGCTAACCGGCAAACTGGCCGGTTTGGCTTGACCGATCAACAGGTCCAGCGCCAGCCGGACCGTCATGCCGGCCCGACTCCGCCCATCGAGCGAGCCCCCTTCCGCTACGCCCCCCGCGCGCAGCACCGCCGCTCAAGCGGCTTCCGCCTCTTCCCCGCCCGCCGCCGCGCGCTGCTGCTGCAGCGCCCACATCTGCGCATACAGCCCGTCGGCGCGCACGAGTTCGTCGTGCGTGCCGCGCTCGACGATCCGCCCGTGGTCCATCACGAGGATCTGCTGCGCATGAACGACCGTCGACAGCCGGTGCGCGATCACGAGCGTCGTGCGATGCCGCGCGATCTGGTCGAGTTCGTGCTGGATCGCGCGCTCCGAGCGCGAATCGAGCGCCGACGTCGCTTCATCGAACAGCAGCACCGGCGGGTTCTTCAACAGCGTGCGCGCGATCGCGACGCGCTGTTTCTCGCCGCCCGACAGCTTCAGCCCGCGCTCGCCGACCGGCGTGTCATACCCCTTCGGCAAACTTTCGATGAAATCGTGGATGTGCGCGGCGCGCGCGGCTGCGATCACCTCGTCGCGGGTCGCGGTCGGCCGGCCGTACGCGATGTTGTAGTAGATCGAGTCGTTGAACAGCACGGTGTCCTGCGGCACGATCCCGATCGACGCGCGCAGCGAATCCTGCGTGACGTCGCGGATGTCCTGGCCGTCGATCCGGATCGCGCCGCCCGTCTGCCGGTCGAGATCGTAGAAGCGGAACAGCAGCCGCGACAGCGTCGACTTCCCTGAGCCGCTGTGGCCGACCACCGCGGTCGTCGTGCCCGCGTCGATCGTGAACGACACGTCGTGCAGGATCTGCCGCGCCGGCTCGTACGCGAAATTCACGTGCTCGAAGCGCACCTGTGCGCCGGCGACCGCAAGCGGCCGCGCATCGGGCAAATCGGCCACTTCCTTCGCGGCCGACAGCAGCCCGAACATGCGATCCATGTCGGTGAGGCTCTGCTTCAGCTCGCGATAGACGACGCCGAGAAAATTCAGCGGAATGTACAGCTGCAGCATGAACGTGTTGATCAGGACCAGATCGCCGAGCGTCAGCTTGCCCGCGAGCACGCCCTGCGTCGCGCGCCACAGGATGAACACGAGCCCCGTGCCGATGATCGCCTGCTGGCCGAAGTTCAGCACCGACAGCGAGTTCTGCGAACGGATCGCGGCTTTCCGGTAGCGCTTCAGGTTCTCGTCGTAGCGCTGCGCTTCCCACTCCTCGTTGCCGAAATACTTCACCGTCTCGTAGTTGATCAGCGAATCGATCGCCCGCGAATTCGCGCGCGAATCGAGTTCGTTCATCGTGCGGCGGAAATGCGTGCGCCAGTTGGTGACCTTCACCGTGAACACGATGTACGTGACCAGCGCCGCGAACGTCACGTACGCGTAATAGGCCTCGTACTTGACCACGAAGAACCCGAGCACGAGCCCGACCTCGACGAGCGTCGGCAGGATGCTGTACAGCGAATATGAAATCAGCTGCTGGATGCCGCGCGTGCCGCGCTCGATGTCGCGCGACATGCCGCCGGTCTGGCGCTCGAGGTGAAACCGCAGCGACAGCCCGTGCAGGTGACGGAACACCTGCAGCGCGAGCTGGCGCACCGCGCTCTCGGTGACCTTCGAGAACAGGATCTCGCGCAGCTCGGTAAACAGCGACGTGGACAGCCGCACGAGCGCATACGCGACGACCAGCAGCCCCACGCCGCCCGCGAGCACGATACCGGCCGACTGTTCGGCGCGGCCGATCGCGGTGATCTGCTGGACGTAGGACAGGTGGTCGACGATGCGCTTCATCACGACCGGCACGCCGAGGTTCGCGACCTTCGCGCCGATCAGGCAGCCGAGCGCGAGCGCGACGCGCCATTTGTAGGTGGTCAGGTACGGCAGCAGCGACCGGATGGTCTGCCAGTCGTTGCGGGGCCCGGTCGAAGCCGGCGCGGGCTCGCCGGAAGCAGGAAATCGGCGCATGGGGGGAAGGATCGGCGGCAGTGCCGGACGCGTGCAGCGGCGGCCGGCTCGCTCACTTTCTCGTACAATTTGCGAACGTTGTATTGTCGCAGAAGCCGCTTCGCGCCGCTGCCGGCGCCCTCGCCGGCCGGCCTGCGCGCGGCGGCCTATTTATTACAGGATGAAAGCCCCCGCCATGACCGATTCGACCCTCGAACTCCCGCAAAAGCAGCCCGCGCTGCGCGTCGTCCCGCAACCGCACGACGCGAACGTCCACGGCGACGTGTTCGGCGGCTGGATCATGTCGCAGGTCGACATCGCCGGCTCGATCCCCGCGAGCCAGCGTGCGAACGGTCGCGTCGCGACGGTCGCGGTCAATTCGTTCGTGTTCAAGCAGCCGGTGTTCGTCGGCGATCTGCTGAGCTTCTACGCGACCATCACGCGTACCGGCAACACGTCGATCACGGTCGACGTCGAGGTGTACGCACAGCGCATGCGCCTGATGGGCGAAGTCGTGAAAGTTACCGAAGCGACGCTCACCTACGTCGCGACCGGCACCGACCGCAAGCCGCGGCAACTGCCGCCGCTCTGACGGACGAGCGCCGCGCGGCGGCGCTTCCACCCGCCTTCGGCCACCTCAGTGCGTGGCCGTCAGCCCGAACTCCCGCATCGCGGGCACGAAATCGTGATTCAGCTTCGGCTTGCGCGACAACTTCACCAGCACGTAGCGCTGGAACGGCGCGAGCCGCTGCCACTGCGCGAGCTCGGGCGCCGTCAGCCCAGCCAGCGCGCTCTGCTGCACGAGCGCCTCCGGCACGATGTCGGTGGCGCGCCAGGTCGGCTGCTCGTCCGGCTGGAACCACGAGGGTTCCAGGTCCGCGTGCGTGCGCAGCATTTCGAACAGCGCGTGATCGAAGTTGGGCTCGATCGCGGTGTCCTCGTCGGCCGGAAAGCGCGCGAGCAGCTTGCGGTCCTCGAGCGGCAGCAACTGCCACTGCTCCAGTGAAATCCGCAGACCGAAACGGTCGAGATTGAAACGCACGATCATCGGGATGTACGTGAAGTTTTCCGACGAATCGTGTTCGAAGGCGAATAGCAGTGGAGCGTCGCTGAGTCCCATGATCGTTACCTGATGTGGCGGATACCGGCGCGGCCGGCTTGCCTGGGGTATTTTAGAACCTCTGCGCGCGGGCGGCGGATACGATTGCCGCCGGCCGCGCGCTGAATCAACGGGAGTGCTCGTGAATCCGACCGAATCCGGCAACTTGCGCGACGAACCGCGCGGCGCGATCGAACTGTCCGTGCGTCGCACGCGCGGCGGCGCCGTCGAAACCGCACACGACTACGTGGGCCAGGAATGGCCCGTCGCGCTCGTCTTCAACGGCATCTCGCATGCGGTGATGATGTGTACGCCGTGCGACCTCGAAGCGTTCGCGGTCGGTTTCGCGATCTCGGAAGGGATCGTCGCGCGCGGCAGCGACATCAAGGACATCGAGGTGATCCTGCACGCCGACGCGCCGCTGCCGCATGCGGAAGTCCACCTGGAGGTCGTCCAGCAGGCGTTCGCCGCGCTGAAGGACCGGCGCCGCGCGCTCGCGGGGCGTACCGGCTGCGGCGTCTGCGGAATCGAAAGCATCGACCTGCTCGACCTCGCGCCCGAACGCGTGCCCGATACGGGCTTTCTGGCACGCCTCGCCCCCGACGCGCTGACGCGCGCGGCGCAGGCGCTGCCGGTTCACCAGGCGCTCACGCGGCTCACGGGCGGCCTGCATGCGGCCGCGTGGTGCGACGCAACAGGCGCGATCCGGATGGCGTTCGAGGATGTCGGCCGCCACAACGCACTCGACAAGCTGATCGGCTCGCTCGTGCTGTCGCGCGCCGACGCGACCGACGGCTTCGTATTCCTGTCGAGCCGCGCGAGCTACGAGCTCGTGCGCAAGGCCGCACGGGTCGGCATCCCGCTGGTGGCGACGATCTCCGCGCCGTCGTCGCTCGCGATCGAGATCGCGAAAGCGGCCGGCTTGCGGCTCGTCAGCTTCTGCCGCGAAACCGGCCACGTCGACTACGGCACGGCCTGATCGCGATCCCGGGAGCGCGCCGGCAGTCCGCCGCCGGCGCGCCCTGCTCCGTCAGTCGGTCAGTCGAACTGACGGAAGTCCGGCTTGCGCTTCTCGAAGAACGCCGTCATCGCCTCGCGCGCTTCCGGCGCGCGCAGCATCTCGGCGAAGTGGCCCGCTTCCTCGGCCATCCGCGCCTGCGTCGCCACGCCGCCCGTATCCTTCAGCAGCGCCTTCGTCACGCGCAATGACGCGGCCGGCAGCGCCGCGAGCTTTGCCGCCTGCTTCGCCGCGAACGCGTCGAGCTCGGCCGCCGGCAGCACGCGGTTGACGATGCCGATCCGGTGCGCTTCCAGCGCGTCGAATGCTTCGCCGAGCAGCAGCTTCTCGGCCGCGACCTGATGGCCGGCCAGACGCGGCAGCAGCACGCTCGACGCGGCTTCCGGGCACAGCCCGAGCTGCGTGAACGGCAGCGAGAACGTCGCGGTGTCGGCCGCGTAGACCAGATCGCAGTGCAGCAGCATCGTCACGCCGACGCCGATCGCCAGGCCCGGCACCGCGGCCACGATCGGCTTGCTCGCGCTGCTGATCCGCGCGAGAAACTGGAACACCGGCGCGGTGTCGTCCTTCGGCGGCGACTTCAGGAAATCCTCGAGATCGTTCCCCGCGGTGAAGTTGCCGTCGCCGCCGCGCAGCAGGATCACGCGAACCGCCTTGTCTTCCTGCGCTTCGGCGAGTGCGTCGGCCATCGTCTGGTACATCGCCGCCGTCAGCGCGTTCTTCTTCGCCGGGCGCGCGATCGTGATCGTCATCACGCCATCGGCGCGTTCCACTTGAATTTCGGCCACAACCGTCTCCTTTGACTTTCCTCTATCGGAATGAAAAAACGGTGCGCGAGCTCGTGGCCCGCGCACCGTCGTAGCTTGTCGTCGCGCTCCGCTTACAGGCGTTCGATGATGCCCGCCGCACCCATGCCGGTGCCGACGCACATCGTGACCATCCCGTACTTCAGGTTGCGGCGACGCAGGCCGTGCACGACGGTCGCCGCGCGGATCGCGCCGGTCGCGCCGAGCGGGTGGCCGAGTGCGATCGCGCCGCCCATCGGGTTGACCTTCGACGGGTCGAGGCCGAGATCGCGCATCACCGCCAGCGATTGCGCAGCGAACGCTTCGTTCAGCTCGATCCAGTCGAGATCGTCCTGCTTCAGGCCGGCGGCCTTCAGTGCGGCCGGAATCGCTTCCTTCGGACCGATGCCCATGATTTCCGGCGGCACGCCACGCACCGCGAAGCTCACGAAGCGTGCGAGCGGCGTCAGGTTGAATTCCTTGAGCACCTTCTCCGACACGACGAGCAGCGCGCCCGCGCCGTCCGACGTCTGCGAGCTGTTGCCGGCCGTGACCGAGCCCTTGTTCGCGAACACCGTGCGCAGCTTCGCGAGGCCTTCGATCGACGTATCCGCACGCGGACCTTCGTCGAGCTTGATCTCGCGCGTCTTCACGTCGACTTCACCCGTCGCGAGGTTCGGGAAACGCTCGGTGATCGTGTACGCGGCGATCTCGTCGTTGAACTCGCCGGCCTGCTGGGCGGCAAGCGCCTTGCGGTGCGATTCGACCGAGAATGCGTCCTGGTCTTCGCGGCTCACCTTCCACTGCTCCGCGACACGCTCGGCCGTCAGGCCCATCCCGTACGCGATGCCGAAGTCTTCGTTGCGATCGAAGATGTGCGGCGACATCGACGGCTTGTTGCCCATCATCGGCACCATGCTCATCGATTCGCAGCCACCCGCGAAGATCGCGTCCGATTCGCCGACGCGGATGCGGTCGGCCGCCATGGCCAGCGCCGTGATGCCCGACGCGCAGAAGCGGTTGACCGTCACGCCGCCGACCGTCTGCGGCAGGCCCGCGAGCAGCGCGCCCATGCGCGCGACGTTCAGGCCCTGCTCGGCTTCCGGAATCGCGCAACCGATGATCGCGTCTTCGATCAGCTTCGTGTCGAAGCCGGGCACCTGCGCCACCGCCGACTTGAGCGCGTGGACCAGCAGCTCGTCCGGGCGCGTGTTCTTGAAGACACCGCGCGGGGCCTTGCCGATCGGCGTGCGGCTGGCGGCGACGATGTATGCGTCTTGCAATTGTTTGCTCATTTGAGACTCCTTGCCTTATCCGCTCGCTCAGTTACGCACCGGCTTGCCGGTCTGCAACATGCCCATGATCCGTTCCTGCGTCTTCTGCGTGCCGAGCAGCTCGACGAACGCACGGCGCTCCAGCGCGAGCAGCCACTGCTCGTCGACCAGGCTGCCGGCTTCGACGTCGCCGCCGCACACGGCTTCGGCGATGCGGCTCGCAATCAGGTAGTCGTGGTCGCTGATGAAGCGGCCGTCACGCATGTTGACGAGCGATGCCTTGATCGTCGCGATCGCCGAACGGCCGGCGACCGGCACGTCCTTCGCGCGCAGCGGTGCGCGGTAGCCGGTTGCGGCCAGCGCGCGCGCTTCCTTCTTCGCGGTGTCGAGCAGTTCGAACACGTTGAAGATGATCGTGTCGGACGGCTTCACGTAGCCCATCGCACGGGCATCGTGCGCGGACGCCGACACCTTCGCCATCGCCGCGTTCTCGAACGACTTCGTGACGAACTTCAGGATGTCGGTGGTCGCATTCGCGGCCGTTGCGGCATCCGCTGCGCGCAGCGCGGCTTCCTTCAGGCCGCCGCCCGCCGGCACGAGGCCGACGCCCACTTCGACGAGACCGATGTAGCTCTCGACGTGCACGACGCGCTTCGCGCTGTGCAGCATCAGCTCGCACCCGCCGCCGAGCGCGATGCCCGACACGGCTGCGACGACCGGCACGTTCGCGTACTTCACGCGCAGCATGCCTTCCTGGAACTTCTTCACGAACGGCTCGATGCCCTTCGCGCCGCCCATCATGAACGCGGGCATCGCCTCTTCGAGGTTCGCGCCGGCCGAGAACGGGCCGCCCGGCGTGCCGAGCTTCAGCGACGTCGGCTGCCAGATCACCACGCCCTTGTAGTCCTTCTCCGCGAGTTCGATCGCCTGCACGAGGCCGTCGATCACGCTCGGTCCGATCGTGTTCATCTTCGACTTGAACGAAACGATCACGACGTCGTCTTCACCCGCACGGTCGTCGACCCAGGCACGCACGGCATCGGTCTCGAACAGCGTCTTGCCGTACGTCTTCGGATCGGCACCGGCTTCGCCGAGCAGCGGCGCGCGGAATACCTGCTTGTCGTAGACCGCGAGGTCCGAACGCGGCACGAAGCGCTTCGCTGCCGGCGCCCACGAGCCTTCGGCCGTGTGCACGCCACCCTTTTCCGCAACCGCGCCTTCGAGCACCCACGACGGCAGCGGCACGTTCGCGAGCGCCTTGCCGGCCGCGATGTCTTCCTGCACCCACTCGGCGACCTGCTTCCAGCCGGCAGCCTGCCAGCCTTCGAACGGGCCTTCGTTCCAGCCGAAGCCCCAGCGGATCGCGAGGTCGACGTCACGCGCGTTGTCGGCGATCGATTCGAGATGCACGCCGATGTAGTGGAACACGTCGCGGAAGATCGACCACAGGAACTGCGCGTGCGGATGGTCCGTTTCACGCAGCAGCTTCAGGCGTTCCGCCGGCGGACGCTTCAGGATGCGGCCGACGGTTTCGTCCGCCTTCGCGCCCGAATCCACGTAGGTGCCCGTCTTCGCGTCGAGCACCTTGATCGCCTTGCCTTCCTTCTTGTAGAAGCCGCCGCCCGTCTTCTGGCCGAGCGCGCCCTGCTTCACCAGTTCGGCGAGCACGGCAGGCGTCTGGTAGACCGGGAAGAACGGATCGTCGGCGAGGTTGTCCTGCATCGTCTTGATCACGTGCGCCATCGTGTCGAGGCCGACCACGTCCGCGGTGCGGAACGTCGCCGACTTCGCGCGGCCGAGGCGGCTGCCCGTCAGGTCGTCGACTTCGTCGAAACGCAGGCCGAACTTCGCGGCCTCGGTGATCACGGCCAGGATCGAGAAGATGCCGACGCGGTTCGCGATGAAGTTCGGCGTGTCCTTCGCGCGCACGACGCCCTTGCCGACGATGCTCGTCAGGAAGGTTTCGAGCTGGTCGAGGATCTCCGGGCGCGTATGCGCGGTCGGGATCAGCTCGACGAGGTGCATGTAGCGCGGCGGGTTGAAGAAGTGCACGCCGCAGAAGCGCGCCTTCAGCTCGTCCGAGAAACCTTCGGACAGCTTCGTGATCGACAGGCCCGACGTGTTGGTCGCAAAGATCGCGTTCGGTGCGATGTGCGGCGCGACCTTCTTGTACAGGTCGTGCTTCCAGTCCATCCGCTCGGCGATCGCCTCGATCACGACGTCGCACTCGGCGAGTTTCGCGATGTCGTCTTCGTAGTTCGCTGCCTCGAGGTACTTTGCATCGTCCTTCACGCCGAACGGCGCGGGCGACAGCTTCTTCAGGTTCTCGATCGCCTTCAGCGCGATCGCGTTTTTCGGGCCTTCCTTGGCCGGCAGGTCGAACAGCAGCACCGGCACGCGCGCGTTGATGAGGTGCGCGGCGATCTGCGCGCCCATCACGCCGGCGCCCAGCACGGCGACCTTGCGAATCAGGAAATTGCTCACGGGATGTCTCCGGATAGTGTCGTGCAGCGCGGAATGTGAGGGCTGCACAGCGAAGTGAGTACCAGGAACCGTTGCGTTCGGGCGGTGCGCATCGCGCCCCGCCCGGACTCGCGTCAGAACAGCGATTCGTCGACTTCCATCAGCGTCTTCGAACCGGCGCGTGCGGCGCGGATCGTCGACGCCGTCTCGGGCAGCAGGCGCGCGAAGTAGAAGCGGGCGGTGGCGAGCTTCGACTTGTAGAACGGATCGCCCGACGCTTCCTTGTCGAGTGCGAGGCGCGCCATGCGCGCCCAGAAGTACGAGAACACCAGGTGGCCGACGGTGCGCAGGTACGGTACGGCGGCAGCGCCGACTTCGTCCGGGTTCTGCATCGCCTTCATGCCGATTTCCATCGTCAGCTTCTGCACCTTGTCGCCGATGTCGGCGAGCGGGTTGATGAACTCGGCCATTTCCGGCTTCACGCCTTCGGCTTCCGCGAATTCCGTGACGAGCTTGCCGAACTTCTTCAGCTTCGCGCCCATGTCGCCGAGCACCTTGCGGCCCAGCAGGTCGAGCGACTGGATCGAGTTCGTGCCTTCGTAGATCATGTTGATCCGCGCGTCGCGCACGTACTGCTCCATGCCCCACTCGGAGATGAAGCCGTGGCCGCCGTAGATCTGCATCGCGTGGTTGGTCGACTCGAATGCGTTGTCGGTCAGGAACGCCTTGATGATCGGCGTGAGCAGCGCGACGAGGTCGGCCGCTTCCTTGCGCACCGCTTCGTCGGCGTGCGACAGCTCCTTGTCGATCTGCAGCGCGGACCAGTACGTGAATGCGCGCGCGCCTTCGGCGTAGGCCTTCTGCGTGAGCAGCATGCGGCGCACGTCCGGGTGCACGATGATCGGGTCGGCCGGCTTGTCCGGTGCCTTCGGGCCCGTCAGCGAGCGCATCTGCAGGCGCTCCTTCGCATACGTGAGCGAGTTCTGGTACGCGACTTCCGTGAGGCCGAGGCCCTGCATGCCGACGCCGAGGCGCGCGGCATTCATCATCACGAACATCGCGTTCAAGCCCTTGTTCGGCTCGCCGACCATCCAGCCCTTCGCGCCGTCGAGGTTCATCACGCACGTCGAGTTGCCGTGGATGCCCATCTTGTGCTCGATCGAGCCGCACTTGATGCCGTTGCGCTCGCCCGGCTCGCCCGCCGCGTCGGGGATGAACTTCGGCACGATGAACAGCGAGATCCCCTTGGTGCCCTGCGGCGCGTCCGGCAGGCGCGCGAGCACGAGGTGGATGATGTTCTTCGACATGTCGTGCTCGCCGCTCGAGATGAAGATCTTCGTGCCGCTGATCGAGTACGAGCCGTCGCCGTTGGGTTCCGCCTTGGTGCGCAGGATGCCGAGGTCGGTGCCGCAGTGCGGCTCGGTCAGGCACATCGTGCCGGTCCATTCGCCCGTCACGAGCTTCGGCAGGTAGCGCTGCTGCAGTTCCGGCGCGCCGTGCGCGTGCAGGCACTCGTACGCGCCGTGCGACAGGCCCGGATACATCGTCCAGGCCTGGTTCGCCGAGTTCAGCATTTCGTAGAGCGCGTTGTTCACGAACGCGGGCAGGCCCTGGCCGCCGTAGTCCGGATCGCAGCCGAGCGCCGGCCAGCCGGCCTCGACGTACTGCTGGTAGGCTTCCTTGAAGCCGGTCGGGGTCTTCACGACGCCGTCGCCTTCATACGTGCAGCCTTCGCGGTCGCCGACCTGGTTCAGCGGGAACAGCACCTCGGAGCAGAACTTGCCCGCTTCCTCGAGGACCTGGTTGATCGTGTCGGCGTCGAGGTCCGCATGCTTGGGCATTTGCTTGACTTCGGCTTCGACGTTCAGAAGCTCGTGCAACACGAATTGCATGTCGCGCAGCGGCGCGGCGTACTGTCCCATGACTCTCTCCAAAGGTGGGCAAAACGGCTCGAGCTCCTGGCGGGCGGATCACGCGCCGCTAACGGCTCTCGCTCTGATACGAAACAATCGTCTTTTCCAGCGCGGCCCACGTGAGGCGCACGGCGTCCGGCGAATGCAGGAAGCGTGCGTCGTGATGCAGACCGAGCGTGAAGCTGTACAACTCGAAGAGCATCAGGTCCGGATCCGTATCCGCACGCAGATGGCCTTCCTCCTTCGCCTGCGAAATGGCACGCAGCATCGCGGCACGCCAGGCCGTCACGCTTGCGATCAACTGTTCGCGCACGGGGCTGTCAGGCCGGTCGTCGTACTCCACCGCACCGCTGATGTAGATGCATCCGGTCGTCACCTCCTGGATGCGCTTCTCCGTCCAGCGGGCCAGCATCGCCCGAAGGCGCGGCAAGCCTCGCGGCTCGCGCAGGCTCGGAAAGAACACCTCGTTTTCGAAACGATGGTGATACTCGCGGACGACCTCGACCTGCAGGTCTTCACGCGATCCGAAGTGCGCGAACACACCGCTCTTGCTCATCTGCATGCGCTCGGCCAGCAGGCCGATCGTCAGCCCCTCCAGCCCGTCACGGCTGGCGAGGTCCAAAGCAGCTTCAAGTATCGCGGCACGCGTCTGTTCGCCTTTTCGCATAGCTATTTCTGTAACCGTTCGGGGGTTCGAATAAAATCGAACGGCCGTACTATTATTGAGTGCGGCCGCTCGCGAAACAAGGAAATTATTAGAAACCGGTGTCTAACCGAGCCGCTATTTTGCGCGATTCCGGCGGGACCGGAGCGGCTTTTCCGCACGAACGTGCGGACAGATTTTATGAAGCGAATACTTAGTCTGCGTTCAGTCGTAACCGCCGACCGTCAGCGCCTTCATCACGAGGCGGTACGTGTTGTACGCAAGCCAGTTCAGCAGCCGCTCGATGCGCGGGCGCGCGGCGTAGCGCGCGGCATCGATCTCCCGGCCTTCGGCGAACGCGGTCGCGATCGCGTCTCGCAACTGGTTCGTCACTGCATCGTAGCGCACCAGCACGACGTTCGCTTCATTGTTCAGCATCAGGCTCAGCGCGTCCAGATTCGACGAGCCGACCGTCGCCCAGTTGTCGTCGATCACGGCGACCTTGCCGTGCAGGATCGTCTTGTCGTATTCGGCCACGCGCACGCCCGCCCGCAACAGCGAGTGATACAGGAACGGCACGGCCGTATCGAGCGCCGTGAATTCCTTGCGACCGATCAGCACCTGCACGTCGACGCCGCGGCGGGCCGCGCCCGTCAGCGCGCGGCGCAGCTTGCGGCCCGGCATGAAATACGGATTCGCAAGCAGGATCCGCTGGCGCGCCTGGCCGATCGCCGCGAGATACGCCTTCTCGATCGCGCGGCGGTTCACGACGTTGTCGCGCGCGACGAACGCGACGCTCGGCTCGGTCACGACCCGCAGTGCGCCGGCCTTGATCCATCGATGGCTGCGCATCCAGCGCCGGAACATGTCGGGGAACGCTTCGCCGCCGTGCAGCCCGGCCGCGTACTGCGCATACGGCTTGTGACCGAACTGGATCCGGTGCCACTGCAACTCGAACGCGGCACGCACGTCGGACACCGCGGGCCCGGCCATCTCGACTGCGAAGTCCCAGCGCGGGAACGGCAGCGTCGCGCTGCCCTGCGTGTAGTCGTCGACGATGTTGATGCCGCCGCAGAACGCGACCGCGTGATCGATCACCGCGAGCTTGCGGTGCGTACGCGAGAAGCCGAAGCGACCGAACAGGAAGCGGTTGTAGATGCAATGCTCGACGCCGGCTTCGGCCCATGTATCGAACAGCGGCAGGCGCGCGGTGCCGATGCCGTCGGTGATCACCCGCACGCGCACGCCGCGCTGCGCCGCGCGGATCAGCGCGTCCGACACCGGCCGGCCGGCCGCGTCGTCGCAGAAGATGTAGGTTTCGAGCATCACCTGCTCGCGGGCGGCGTCGATCCGTTCGATCAGCGCGTGGAAGAATTCGCCGCCGGTTTCGCACAGCCGCACCGTGTTGCCGGCCGTAAACGCGAGCCGCGACGCGGAACCGCGTTCCTGCAGGAACATCTGCCGCAATTGCGCGAAGCGCTTGCGGGCTTCCGCCGTCATGCGGACGAGCCGTGCGGCGCGCGCGACAGTGCCACGCGCGCGGGCAGTTGCAGGATCGCCTCGGCGTTCGACGGCGAGAAACAGCGCGCGGCCGCCTCGCGGAACGGCAGCCACGCATGGTCGACATGCTCGCGCGGCGACAGCGTCACGTCGACGCGATGCGGCACGCACAGGCCGAACCAGTGCTCGACGTTGCGCGTGACACCCGGCGCATAGCGGTGCAGGTATTGCGGATAGATCGTGTATTCGATCTTGTGGCGCCAGTCGACGAGCGCACTGGCCGGCACGCCCGGCGTGCCGACTGCGATGCCGGTCTCTTCGATCACTTCGCGCGCGGCGGTGACCGCGAGCGGCTCGTCGAGCGCGTCCTTCGAGCCGGTCACCGATTGCCAGAAATCGGGCTGGTCGGCACGCTTGATCACGAGCACATCGAGGTCGGGCGTGTAGATCACGACAAGAACGGATTCGGGGATTTTCGGCGGCTTCGTCATCTTTGTTTCATGCAGCACAGGGCCGCGCGCCGGGCAAATGCTCCGAACGGGCGGCAAGTGCTGCGACTGTACCGCAAAAAACGAAAAAGGCGCATCGCTGCGCCTTTTTCATGGGCGTCGTGTGCGCGCGAACGCACACACGACCGGGTACGAAGCGCGTTACGCCTTCGGCTGTTCCGGCTGACGCAGACGGATATGCAGTTCGCGCAGCTGACGCTCGTCGACCGGGCTCGGCGCTTGCGTGAGCAGATCCTGCGCACGCTGCGTCTTCGGGAACGCGATCACGTCGCGGATCGAATCGGCGCCGGCCATCATCGTGACGATGCGGTCGAGACCGAATGCGATACCGCCGTGCGGCGGCGCGCCGTACTGCAGCGCGTCCAGCAGGAAGCCGAACTTGAGCTGTGCTTCTTCAGCACCGATCTTCAGCGCGCGGAACACCTTGCTCTGCACTTCCTCGCGGTGGATACGCACCGAGCCGCCGCCGATTTCCCAGCCGTTCAGCACCATGTCGTAGGCCTTCGCGAGGCAACGGCCCGGATCCGTCTCGAGGTACTCGAGGTGCTCGTCCTTCGGGCTCGTGAACGGGTGGTGAGCCGCGACGTAGCGTGCATCTTCGTCGTCGTATTCGAACATCGGGAAGTCGACGACCCACAGCGGCTTCCAGCCCGCCTGGACGAGGCCGCTCGCCTTGCCGAATTCCGAATGGCCGATCTTCAGGCGCAGCGCGCCGAGGCTGTCGTTGACGACCTTCGCGCGGTCGGCCGCGAAGAAGATGATGTCGCCGTCTTCCGCGCCGGTGCGCTCGAGGATCGCCGCGATCGATGCGTCGTGCAGGTTCTTGACGATCGGGCTCTGCAGGCCGTCACGGCCCTTCGCCTTCTCGTTGACCTTGATCCATGCGAGGCCCTTCGCGCCGTAGATGCGCACGAATTCAGTGTAGCCGTCGATGTCGCCACGCGACAGCTCGCCGCCCTTCGGCACGCGCAGTGCCGCGACACGGCCCTTCGCGTTGGCCGGCGTGCTGAACACCTTGAAGTCGACGTCCTTCATCGCGTCGGTGAGCTCGGTGAATTCGAGCTGCACGCGCAGGTCCGGCTTGTCCGAACCGAAACGCGCCATCGCTTCCGAGTACGGCATCACCGGGAATTTCGCGTCGAGCTCGACGTCGATCGTCGTCTTGAAGATGTGACGGATCATGTCTTCGAACAGGTCACGGATTTCCTGCTCGCCGAGGAACGACGTTTCGCAGTCGATCTGCGTGAATTCCGGCTGACGGTCGGCACGGAGGTCTTCGTCGCGGAAGCACTTGGTGATCTGGTAGTAACGGTCGAAGTTCGCGACCATCAGCAGCTGCTTGAACAGCTGCGGCGACTGCGGCAGTGCGAAGAACTGGCCCGCGTTCACGCGCGACGGCACGAGGTAGTCGCGCGCGCCTTCCGGCGTGCTCTTCGTCAGCATCGGCGTTTCGATGTCGATGAAGCCCTGCTCGTCGAGGTACTTGCGCGCTTCGATCGCCACGCGGTAGCGCAGGCGCAGGTTGTGCTGCATCTGCGGGCGACGCAGGTCGAGCACGCGGTGCGTCAGACGCGTCGTTTCCGACAGGTTGTCGTCGTCGAGCTGGAACGGCGGCGTGACCGACGCGTTCAGCACGTTCAGTTCGTGGCACAGCACTTCGATCTTGCCGCTCTTCAGGCCGGCGTTGACCGTGCCTTCCGGACGGTTGCGCACGAGGCCCTTGATCTGCACGCAGAACTCGTTGCGCACGCCTTCGGCGGTCGCGAACATTTCCGCGCGATCCGGGTCGCACACCACCTGCACGAGGCCTTCACGATCGCGCAGGTCGATGAAGATCACACCGCCGTGATCGCGGCGGCGCTGCACCCAGCCGCACAGCGACACGGTTTGGCCCAGCAGGTGTTCGGTCACGAGACCGCAGTATTCAGTACGCATCGACATGATGTTTGCTTTCGTTCGGTTTGATCAACGGGCGCCGCAACGCGCGGCCCGGGCGATGATTCTTTACTTACAGCGGCGGCTCGACGGGGCGGCGTGCAGGCGCCGGAGCCGGCGCCGGGGGCGCCACCACGCCCATCGAGACGATGTACTTGAGCGCGGCATCGACCGACATGTCGAGTTCGATGACTTCGCTCTTCGGCAGCATCAGGAAGAAACCCGACGTCGGGTTCGGCGTCGTCGGGATATAGACGCTCACGTATTCTTCCGTCAGATGATTGAGCACGTCGCCGCCCGGCGTGCCGGTCAGAAACGCGATCGTATACGAGCCGCGACGCGGGTATTCGATCAGCAGCGCCTTGCGGAACGCGTTGCCGCTGCTCGACAGCAGCGTGTCCGACACCTGCTTGACGCTCGTGTAGATCGGCCCGACGACCGGGATGTGACGCACCACGGCGTTCCACCACGTGACGAGCTTCTGGCCGATGAAGTTCTGCGTGGCCAGCCCGACGACGAAGATGAACGCGAGCGTCAGCACCGCGCCGATCCCCGGCAGATGGAAGCCGAGCATCCGCTCGGGCTGCCACGATTCGGGCAACAGGAGCAGTGTCTGGTCCATCGTGCCGATGATGAGACCAAGCACCCACAGCGTGATCGCGAGCGGGACGAGAACCAGCAGGCCGGTCAGAAACACCGATTTCAGGGTCGTCTTTTTCATCATCTGCCGTCAATGAACCGCGCCGGCGGCGCGGGTTGGTCGCAGCCCGGCCGGGCCGCGACGGTCAACTGCTGGCGGCGGGCGCTGCAGCCGGGGCGGGCGCTGCGCTCGTCGTCGTGCTTTCGGAACTGCTCGAAGCAGCCGGCGCAGCCGCGGCGGGCGCGGCTTCCGTTGCCGCAGCCGGGGCCGCGTCGCCCGACGCCGTCGCCGGCGCGCTGGTGCCGCCCGAACCGCCACGGAAATCGGTGACATACCAACCCGAACCCTTCAGCTGGAAGCCCGCGGCAGTGACCTGCTTGCGAAATGCATCCTTCCCGCATTCCGGGCACTGCGACAGCGGCGCGTCGCTCATCTTCTGGAGCACGTCCTTCGCGAAACCACACGCTTCGCATCGATAGGCGTAGATCGGCATGATATTTTTCCCGCGGAAACTGGAAACAGCTTGCAAAACCTTGAATTATAGCCGAAACCCTGCCGCGCTCCGGCAATGGCCGCGACACTCGCGCATCAGCGGCGACGCCACGTGAGCCAGCGCTCGTGTCCTTCGAACACCGCGAGCGAATCGGTCACGGGCAAATCCTCGACCAGTTCGAAGTGCGGCGTGAGCAGCGCATCGAGTTCGGCACACTCGATTCCGAACGGCGGCCCCTTCGGTTTCGCCGTCAGGAAGAAATAGCCGGCCAGCAATCCGTCAGCAGGCAGCAACTCGGCCATGCGCGTCGCATAGCCGGCACGCATGGCCGGCGGCAGCGCGCACAGGAACGCGCGCTCGTACACCCACTGCACGTCGAACGGCGGCCGGTACGCAAAGAAATCGGCCTGCTCGACGACACCCGCGTGCGCACCGAGCTGCGCCTTCGCGGCAGCCACC
Organism: Burkholderia sp. HI2714; assembly: GCF_002223085.1. NCBI lineage: Bacteria > Pseudomonadati > Pseudomonadota > Betaproteobacteria > Burkholderiales > Burkholderiaceae > Burkholderia > Burkholderia sp. HI2714. The sequence goes on from NZ_NKFM01000027.1 coordinate 137,929, forward strand.
GCCTGCGCGGCGAAATCGATCGCACGCACGGGCCAGCCGGCTTCGGCCAGCCACCCGGCTTCCTGCGCACTGCCGCAGCCGGGAATCAGCACCGCGCACGGCTCGAGCCGATGCGCGAACACACTGAAGCCCTCGGGCACACCGCCGAATTCCCACGGCGTCACGCCACGCTCGAAACGCTCGTCCCAGAACGATGCGTTGCCGGGATCGCGCGTCGTGAAATCGGCGGCTGACGGTGTAGCGGGTTGCTTCGGGTCGGACATCGCGCTGCTCCTTTCGGTCATGTGCCGTACGCGAGCGCCAGCAGCACACGCGCGACGAGCGCCCCGACGCCGACGGCGAGGCCGAAGATCAGCAACGCCTGCATCAGCCGGTTCGTCCGCTTCTGCTCGACGAGGATCTGACGCATCAGCTCTTCGCTCGCGGCACGCGGCGCGTCATGGCGTGCGGCCATCGCGTGATGGATCAGGCGCGGCAGTTGCGGCAGCGTCTTGCTCCACTGCGGCGCCTCGACCTTGAAGCGCTCGTACCAGCCGCGCAGGCCGATCTGCTCGGTCATCCAGCGCTCGAGATACGGCTTCGCGGTCTTCCACAGGTCGAGCTCGGGGTCGAGCGAGCGGCCGAGGCCCTCGACGTTCAGCATCGTCTTCTGCAGCAGCACGAGCTGCGGCTGGATCTCGACGTTGAAGCGGCGCGACGTCGAGAACAGGCGCATCAGCACCTGGCCGAGCGAGATGTCCTTCAGCGCGCGGTCGAAATACGGCTCGCACACCGCGCGGATCGCGCTTTCGAGTTCCTCGACGCGCGTTTCGGGCGGCACCCAGCCCGATTCGAGGTGGAGCGTCGCGACGCGGTGGTAGTCGCGCTTGAAGAACGCGAGGAAGTTCTGCGCGAGGTAGTTCTTGTCGAAATCGGACAGCGCGCCGACGATCCCGAAATCGAGCGCGACGTAGCGGCCGAACGTATTCGGATCGAGACTCACCTGGATGTTGCCCGGGTGCATGTCCGCGTGGAAGAAGCCGTCGCGGAACACCTGCGTGAAGAAGATCTCGACGCCTTCGCGCGCGAGCTTCTTGATGTCGACGCCGGCCGAACGCAGCGTCTCGACCTGGCTGATCGGCACGCCGGTCATGCGCTCCATCACGAGCACCTGCGACGTCGAGAAATCCCAGAACATTTCGGGCACGAGCAGCAGGTCGAGGCCCGCGAAGTTGCGGCGCAGCTGGCTGCCGTTGGCGGCCTCGCGCATCAGGTCGAGCTCGTCGTGCAGGTACTTGTCGAATTCGGCGACGACCTCGCGCGGCTTCAGGCGCCGGCCGTCGGCCCACATGCGCTCGGTCCAGATCGCGATGTCGCGCATCAGCGCGAGGTCGGAATCGATCACGGACAGCATGTTCGGGCGCAGCACCTTGACGGCGACGGCCTTGCCCGCGTGCACGCCCTGCTTGAGCTTCGCGAAATGCACCTGCGCGATCGACGCGCTCGCGACCGGCTCGCGCTCGAATTCGTCGAACAGCTCGTCGACCGGCGCACCGAGCGACTTCTCGATGATCCCGATCGCGACCGCCGAGTCGAACGGCGGTACCTGGTCCTGCAGCTTCGCGAGTTCGTTCGCGAAATCGACCGACAGCAGGTCGCGGCGCGTCGACAGCACCTGGCCGAACTTCACGAAGATCGGGCCAAGGCTTTCGAGCGCGTGACGCAGCCGCACGGCGGGCGGATCCGAATAGCGGCGGCCGATCGTCGTGATCCGCAACAGCAGCTTCACGCGCCGGTCGTCGATCCGGGACAGCATCACTTCGTCGAGGCCAAAGCGGATGACGGTGTAGACAATCTTGATGAAACGGAAAATGCGCATGCCCTGCGGCCCCTCAGTGCGCGCCGCGCGGGCCGGAACCCGTGCGCGCGCCGATTTTTTGTTCGAGTCGCTCGACCCGCTTTTCGACCCGTGCGAGCGCATCGCGTGCGCGCGCCAGTTCGGCATCGAAGCCGCCGAGCGACGCGCGCCGGACGACTTGCGGGTTCTCGTCGAGCCAGTATTCGGCGACGGAATCGAGCACGTTGCGGCCGGTGCGTCGCGCGCGCGCGCCGGCGTCGCGCACGACCGTCGCGATCCGGTATGCCGCCGCGTCGCCGACCAGCTTCGCGAGATCTTCCTCAGGTTCCCAGCGCAGGTGCTCGGCCAGCTTCGCGATCTGCGTGGCGAACTCCGCGTCGCCCTCGATCTTCACGTGCTTCATCACGGCCGCCTGGCCGCCCTGCAGGAACGCGGCGACCGTGTCGCCGGCAAGCGCGATCGACACGTCGACCTGTTGCGCATCGTGCGCGTCGACGGCCGACAGATAGCCGTCGGGCTGCACCAGCAGCGTCAGCGTAACCGGGGGCACGTCGATCCGGGCAGTCTTGCCCGAATAGGGAATCAGGCGGTCGCGCGCCCACGATTCGCGGGCGAGCAGGTGATTGACAGCAGCAGCAAAAGGCTTGGCGGCAAAGGTCATCGGGCTGGGAAAGAAAAAACCCGCGCAGGCCGGGCGCCCACGCGGGTTTCTATTGTAACGTCGGATCGTCGGCAGACCGTGCCTGACCGCACACCCGGGCGGCAAGCGGTCGCAGTGCGGCGGCCGTTGCCCGGGTGCCGGCGGCGCGGGCCGCCGGTCACGCTCAGTGCGTGTTGATCTGCTGGATGCCCGCGAGCAGCCAGCCCTGACTGCCCGACTTCGACAGGTTCCACACCTCGTCGAACGGCGCGGCCGACGCGTTCGCCGATTCGCGGATCAGGCCGTGGAAGCGCACGCTCGCCGACTGCTCGATGCCGCGATCCTCGATCGCGACCAGTTCCGCGTCGAGCTGCACGACGTCGGTCTGGTTCGACTCGTTGCCGCGCGAATCGAGGTCGATCTTGATCTCGGCGAACATTTCCGGCGTCGTGAACTCGCGGATGTCGGCGAGGTTGCCCTGGTCCCACGCGGCCTGCAGGCGCACGAAGTAAACCTTCGAGCTGCGCAGGAACGCTTCGGTGTCGAAGCCGGCCGGCACCTGGAGCGGTGCTGCCGCAGCAGCGGCTGCCGCGCCGGTGGCCGCGGCACCGCCGCCGAACACGCCTTGCGCTTCGTTCGCGTAGCTGCTGCCGCTACCCGAGTAGTTGCTGCCGGTGCCGCCCTGCTGGAACGACGGGCTTTGCGAGTAGCCGCCCGACGACGACGCCGAGCCGCCGACCGAGTAAGCCGGCTCCTGCGGACGACGGCGGTTCATGAACTTGCGGATCAGCCAGATGCCGATCGCCGCGAGCAGCGCGATCACGATGACGTTCGCCATCATGCTCGCGAATGCGCCGCCCAGGCCGAAGTGCGACAGCAGCGCCGCGATACCGAGACCGGCCGCGAGGCCGGCGATCGGCCCGAGCCAGCGCGAGCGGTTGGGCTGTGCGGCCGGCGCGGGTGCGGCCGGATTCGCACGCTGCGCCTGCGACGGCGCGGCCTGCTGCATCGGCTGCTGTGCGGGCGGCGTGGCCTGGCGCTGCGTGACGGAGGAGTTCTGGCGGCCGATGCTGCGCCCACCGCCCATGCGCTTGGCTTCGGCGTCGAGCGATGCGAACGTGCCGGCCGTGAGCAGGCCGACCATCAGCAGCGTGCCGACCCGTCGAGCCCACGGCTTCGACGGCTTGCTACGGTTGAACAACGAACGCGATTCGAACATCAGTTTCTCCGGATGTAAGACAAATGTATGGAAAGAGCCCCTTAATACTTGGCTCCCATGTGTAAAGCTACCACGCCACCTGACAAATTGTAATATTTGACGGCATCGAGGCCCGCTTGTTCCATCATCGTCTTCAGCGTGTCCTGGTCGGGGTGCATCCGAATAGATTCGGCAAGATACCGGTAACTTTCAGCATCTTTCGCGAACTTGTCGCCAAGCCACGGTAATACTTTGAAAGAATACAGATCGTACGCTTTTTTCAGCGGATCCCAGACTTTCGAGAATTCCAGCACCATCACGCGGCCGCCGGGCTTCGTCACGCGGCGCATCTCGGCCAGCGCGGCATCCTTGTGCGTCATGTTGCGCAGCCCGAACGCGACCGTCACCACATCGAAGTAGTTGTCCGGAAAGGGAATTTTCTCGGCGTCGCACAGCAGCGACGGCGTCACGATGCCCTTGTCGAGCAGCCGGTCGCGGCCGACGCGCAGCATCGATTCGTTGATGTCCGTATGCCAGACCTCGCCGGTCGGCCCGGCCGCCTTCGCGAACGACCGGGTCAGGTCGCCGGTGCCGGCCGCAAGGTCGAGCACCTTGAAGCCGGGGCGCACGTTCGCCTGCGCGATCGTGAACGCCTTCCACGCGCGGTGCATGCCCGCCGACATCAGGTCGTTCATCAGATCGTAGTTGCTCGCAACCGAATGGAACACACCCGCCACTTTCTTCGCTTTTTCGTTTTCCTCGACGCTTTCGAAGCCGAAGTGGGTTTTGCTCATCGCGTTGATCCTCAGTAAATGGCAAGACGGCGCCGAGCGGGCGCCGTCGAATTTCAGTGGCAGTGGCCGTGCGACGCGTTCGCCGCCGGCATCGGGGCGTCGCGCTCGACGCCCGCCGCCTGCAGTTTGTCGAAATAATCGCGCCACAGCGCATCCTGCTGCGTGGCCAGCTCGTACAGCAGGTCCCACGAGTAGATGCCGGTCGAATGGCCGTCGGAGAACGTCGGCTGCAGCGCGTAGTTGCCGACACCCTCGAGCGCGGTGATCGTCACTTCGCGCTTGCCCGTCTGCAGCGTCTCCTGGCCGGGCCCGTGGCCGCGCACCTCGGCCGACGGCGAATAGACGCGCATCAGCTCGAACGGAATCCGGTAATTCTCGCCGTTCGGGTACTGCAATTCGAGCACGCGCGATACCGCGTGCACGACGACGCCGGACGGAATCGGCGTCGTGGAAGTCAAACCGCTCATGGCTGCCTCGAATCGGTCATGCGTTGAATTTCCTCGCGCACCGCATTGTGCAGCAGCGAGGCCTGCGCTGCGCGCGAGCGCAACAGCGCCTCGGACATGCTGCGCTGGCGCGGCGCCCAGACGGGCTGCGGGAAGTGTGCGTCGTTGGAAAAGCGCGGGATCACGTGCCAGTGCACGTGCGGCACCATGTTGCCGAGGCTCGCGAGATTCACCTTGTTCGGCTGCATCACGCGGCGCACGGCCCGCTCGACCGCATAGACCACGCGCATCAGGTGTGCCCGCTCGGGTTCGCCGAGATCGGAGAATTCGGCCACGTGCGCGCCCCAGATCACCCGGCAGAAGCCCGGGTACTCGTGCTCGCCCGTCGCGAGGACGACACGCACCGCATCGTCCTGCCAGAGCACTTCGCCGCCGTCTTCACGGCAAAACACGCATTCCATCGTCGCTCCCATGTGGACGGGCGCCGGCATTGCTGCGCCGGCGCCCGCTCATTCCTGGCCCGGTCGGGCGGTCGTCATGCCCGCATTAGACCAGCACGCGCTCGATCCCGCCATTGTTCGCACGTGCGACATAATCGGCCATCCAGTTCTCGCCGAGCACCTGGCGCGCGATTTCGACCACGATGTAGTCGGCTTCGAGGTTCGCGTCCTCGCTGTAGCGCGACAGGCCCTGCAGGCACGACGGGCAGCTCGTCAGGATCTTCACGTCCGGGCCGTTCGCGGCCGCGGCGGCCGCTGCAGCCGACCCGGACGCGTTGCCGGCCACGACCGGGATGCTGCGCAGCTTCGCGGCCCCCTTGCGGATCTCCTCTTCCTTGCGGAAGCGGACCTGCGTCGAAATGTCCGGGCGCGTGACCGCGAGCGTGCCCGATTCGCCGCAGCAGCGATCGTTCTTCTCGATCTTGTAGCCGTCCTTCTCGGCGCCCATCAGCTCGTTGACGAGCTTCACCGGGTCCATCGTCTTGATCGGCGTGTGGCACGGGTCGTGATACATGTAGCGCGTGCCCGTCACGCCATCGAGCTTCATCCCCTTCTCGAGCAGGAACTCGTGGATGTCGATGATCCGGCAGCCCGGGAAGATCTTGTCGAATTCGTAGCCGGCGAGCTGGTCGTAGCAGGTGCCGCACGACACGACCACCGTCTTGATGTCGAGGTAGTTCAGCGTGTTCGCGACCCGGTGGAACAGCACGCGGTTGTCGGTGACGATCTTCTCCGCCTTGTCGTACTGGCCCGAGCCGCGCTGCGGATAGCCGCAGCACAGGTAGCCCGGCGGCAACACCGTCTGCACGCCGGCTTCCCACAGCATCGCCTGCGTCGCGAGGCCGACCTGCGAGAACAGGCGCTCGGAGCCGCAGCCCGGGAAGTAGAACACCGCTTCCGAATCGACGGTGGTCGACTTCGGATTGCGGATGATCGGCACGATCTTGTTGTCCTCGATGTCGAGCAGCGCGCGCGCCGTCTTCTTCGGCAGGTTGCCCGGCATCTTCTTGTTGACGAAGTGGATCACCTGCTCGACCACGGGCGGCTTGCCGACCGTCGCGGGCGGGTGCTGCGTCTGCTTCGTCACGACCTTCTTCAGCATGTCGTTCGCGAAGCGCTGCACCTTGTAGCCGGCGCCCATCATCACGCTGCGCGCAACGTTGATCGTCTGCGGGTTGGTCGCGTTCAGGAAGAACATGCCCGCCGCATTGCCTGCGTTGAACTTCTTCTTGCCCATCTTGCGCAACAGGTTGCGCATGTTCATCGTGACGTCGCCGAAGTCGATCTTCACCGGGCACGGCGTCGCGCACTTGTGGCACACGGTGCAGTGGTCGGCCACGTCGTTGAACTCGTCCCAGTGCTTGATCGACACGCCGCGGCGCGTCTGTTCCTCGTACAGGAACGCCTCGACCAGCAGCGAGGTTGCAAGGATCTTGTTGCGCGGGCTGTACAGCAGGTTCGCGCGCGGCACGTGGGTCGCGCACACCGGCTTGCACTTGCCGCAGCGCAGGCAGTCCTTCACCGAATCGGCAATCGCGCCGATGTCGGACTGCTTCATGATCAGCGACTCGTACCCCATCAGCCCGAAGCTCGGCGTATAGGCGTTGCGCAGATCGGCGCCTTCGAGCAGCTTGCCCTTGTTGAAGCGGCCGTTCGGGTCGACGCGCTGCTTGTACGCGCGGAATTCGGCGATCTCGTCGTCGGTCAGGAACTCGAGCTTCGTGATGCCGATGCCGTGCTCGCCGGAAATCACGCCGTCGAGCGAACGCGCGAGCGTCATGATGCGTGCGACCGCCGCGTGGGCGTCCTGCAGCATCTCGTAGTTGTCGGAGTTGACCGGCAGGTTGGTGTGGACGTTGCCGTCGCCCGCGTGCATGTGCAGCGCGACGAACACGCGGCCGCGCAGCACCTGCTTGTGGATCGCCTGCGCCTCGTCGAGGATCTGCTTGAACGCGCCGCCGTTGAAGATCGCGCGCAGCTCGGCGCGGATTTCCTGCTTCCACGAGATGCGGACCGTGCGGTCCTGCGTGACGTGGAACACGGTCGCGCCCGGCTGATCGTCCGCGCGATCGGCGAACTTCTCGGCAAGCGCCTCGTAGCCGAGCTGCACGAGGTAGTGCTGCGCCTCGCGCAGCGGCTGGTCGAGCCGGTCGCGCACGAATTCCCAGCGGGCACGCACGCGCTTGAGCAGCTCCAGCGCCTGCTGGACCCGGTCTTCGAGCAGTTCGGCGCTCGGGATCTCGTTCGCGTCGTCGGTCTTGCCGAGCGGCAGGTTGCCGGCACGGAAAAACGCTTCCAGCGCGTCGACGAGTTGCAGCTTGTTCTTCAGCGACAGCTCGATGTTGATCCGCTCGATGCCGTCGGTGTACTCACCCATCCGGTTCAGCGGGATCACGACGTCTTCGTTGATCTTGAACGCGTTCGTGTGCTTCGCGATCGCGGCCGTGCGGCTGCGGTCGAGCCAGAAGCGCTTGCGCGCCTCCGCGCTGACCGCGACGAAGCCTTCGCCGCTCTTGCCGTTCGCCATCCGGATCACTTCGGACGTGGCGTGCGCGACCGCATCGGCATCGTCACCGACGATGTCGCCGATCAGCACCATCTTGGGGAATGAATTGCGCTTGCTCTTGGTCGCGTAGCCGACCGCGCGCAGGTAGCGCTCGTCGAGGTGCTCGAGGCCCGCGAGGATCGCGCCGCCCTGCTTCGACGTTTCGAACAGGTAATCCTTGATCTCGACGATGCTCGGGATCGCCTCGCGCGCCTGGCCGAAGAATTCGAGGCAGACGGTGCGCGTGTGCGCGGGCATCTTGTGCAGCACCCAGCGCGCGGACGTGATGAGCCCGTCGCAGCCTTCCTTCTGCACGCCCGGCAGGCCGGCGAGGAACTTGTCGGTCACGTCCTTGCCGAGCCCTTCCTTGCGGAACCGGCGGCCTTCGATCTCGAGCATCTCGCTCTTCAGCAGCTTCTCGCCCGGCGCGTAGGCGCCGTCGAACCACTTCAGCTCGAAGCGCGCGACCGCGATGTCGTGGATCTTGCCCTGGTTGTGCTCGTGGCGCGTGACTTCGAGCCAGTTGCCGTCCGGGTCGACCATCCGCCACCAGGCCAGGTTGTCGAGCGCGGTGCCCCACAGCACGGCCTTCTTGCCGCCCGCGTTCATCGCGACGTTGCCGCCGATGCACGATGCGTCGAGCGAGGTCGGATCGACCGCGAACACGTAGCCGGCCGCTTCCGCCGCCTCGGTCACGCGGCGCGTGACGACACCCGCGCCGGAGAAGATCGTCGGCACCTTGTGCGCGACGCCCGGCAGCTCGGTCAGCTCGACCGCGCCGAGTTGCTCGAGCTTTTCGGTGTTGATGACGGCGGAGAACGGCGTGAGCGGCACCGCGCCGCCCGTGTAGCCGGTGCCGCCGCCGCGCGGGATCACGGTCAGGCCGAGCTCGAAGCAGGCCTTGATGAGGCCGGCGATCTCGGCTTCGCTATCGGGGGTCAGCACGACGAACGGGTATTCGACACGCCAGTCGGTCGCGTCGGTCACGTGCGACACGCGCGACAGCCCGTCGAAACGGATGTTGTCCTTCTGCGTGCAGCGGCCGAGTGCCTTGGTCGCGCGGCGGCGCAGGTCGGCCATCTTCTCGAATTCGTCGGCGAACTCGTTGACCGCGCGCTGTGCGGCGGTTTCGAGCATCTCGACGCGCGAGGCACGCTCACGGCCCGCGTCGTCGCGGTGCTCGGTGAGGTCCGCGCTGCGGCGCTTGCCGATTTCGGTGAGGCGGTGGTTCAGCGCCTCGATCAGCAGCGCGCGGCGCTTCGGGTTGTCGAGCAGGTCGTCCTGCAGGTACGGGTTGCGGCGCACGACCCAGATGTCGCCGAGCACTTCATACAGCATCCGTGCCGAGCGGCCCGTACGGCGCTCGGCGCGCAGTTCGTCGAGCACCGACCACGCCTCTTCGCCGAGCAGGCGGATCACGATCTCGCGATCCGAGAAGGACGTGTAGTTGTAGGGAATCTCGCGCAAGCGGGGCGCGGGGTCGGAGGCGACGGCAGCGGCCGCGCCATGCGGATCGAAAACTTGTGGTGCGTTCATGTTCGGACGACTCGGAGGGCCGATACACCGTGCACGGGCGTCGGCAAGCGCGTGGGCGCAATCTTGGGGAAATCTGTTCTGTTACCAGGCGCGCGGCTGTCCTTCATGGGGCCGGAGCGGGCGACTCGCCCCTCCTGGCCGGCGACAGGGCCTGGCGGCACTCGGAACGATCAGCACGATCGCGCGCGGCGCGCATGCCGTTCGGCCGCGGGGCAGGCTGCGCGCGGCGTCGGCTTCAACGGTGCGATCCGAGGGTGCCTCTGCATCTTCCGATCCTTGATTCAAAACGGAATTCTAACCCATGATCGGGCCATGCGTGACACGTCGGACAGGTCGTGGGGCTATCCCCGCGAGCCGCGCCAGGCCTGGCTCGGCGCGATTTCATGCGATCATTCGCCGTCCGTCCGGTCGGTAACCGCGCGGTTAAGCCGGTAAAAAAGGCAGCGCGCGCTCGCCGACGCCCCGCCCGCACGGCCCCGCGAGCACCCGCTCGGCATGCCGCTTGCGTGCAGGCAGACCCTTGGCGCTATCATTGATCCTTTACCGTCTGCTTCCGCACTGCACGCGAGCGCCCATGGCATCCCACGATTACCTGAAGAAAATCCTCACCGCGCGCGTCTACGACGTCGCGATCGAGACGGAACTCGAATCCGCCCGCAACCTGTCGGCCCGGCTGCGCAATGCGGTCTACCTGAAGCGCGAGGACAACCAGCCGGTGTTCTCGTTCAAGCTGCGCGGCGCGTACAACAAGATGGCGCACATTCCGTCGGAAGCACTCGCGCGCGGCGTGATTACGGCGTCGGCCGGCAACCACGCGCAGGGTGTCGCGTTCTCGGCGGCGCGGATGGGCGTCAAGGCCGTGATCGTCGTGCCGGTCACGACGCCGCAGGTGAAGGTCGATGCGGTGCGCGCGCACGGCGGCCCGAGCGTCGAGGTGATCCAGGCCGGGGAGTCGTACAGCGACGCGTATGCACACGCGGTCAAGGTGCAGGAAGAGCGCGGCCTCACGTTCGTCCACCCGTTCGACGATCCGTACGTGATCGCCGGCCAGGGCACGATCGCGATGGAAATCTTGCGCCAGCACCAGGGCCCGATCCACGCGATCTTCGTGCCGATCGGCGGCGGCGGGCTCGCGTCCGGCGTCGCGGCCTACGTGAAGGCGGTGCGCCCGGAGATCAAGGTGATCGGCGTGCAGGCCGAGGATTCGTGCGCGATGGCGCAGTCGCTGGAAGCCGGCAAGCGCGTCGAGCTGAGCGAGGTCGGCCTGTTCGCGGACGGCACCGCCGTGAAGCTGGTCGGCGAGGAAACCTTCCGGCTCTGCAGCGAATACCTCGACGGCGTCGTGACGGTGAACACCGACGCACTGTGCGCAGCGATCAAGGACGTCTTTCAAGATACGCGCAGCGTGCTCGAACCGTCCGGCGCGCTCGCGGTCGCGGGCGCGAAGCTCTATGCGGAACGCGAAGGCATCGAGAACCAGACGCTCGTCGCGGTCACGTCCGGCGCGAACATGAACTTCGACCGGATGCGCTTCGTCGCCGAGCGCGCGGAAGTGGGTGAAGCGCGCGAAGCCGTGTTCGCGGTCACGATCCCCGAGGAGCGCGGCAGCTTCAAGCGCTTCTGCTCGCTCGTCGGCGACCGCAACGTCACCGAGTTCAACTACCGGATCGCCGATGCGCAGGCCGCACACATCTTCGTCGGCGTGCAGATCAAGCGCCGCGGCGAATCGGCCGAGATCGCCGCGAACTTCGAATCGCACGGCTTCAAGAGCGTCGACCTGACGCATGACGAGCTGTCGAAGGAACACATCCGCTACATGGTGGGCGGCCGTTCGCCGCTCGCGCTCGACGAGCGCCTGTTCCGCTTCGAATTCCCGGAGCGGCCGGGCGCGCTGATGAAGTTCCTGTCGTCGATGGCGCCGGACTGGAACATCAGCCTGTTCCACTATCGTAACCAGGGCGCGGACTACAGCTCGATCCTCGTGGGGCTGCAGGTGCCGCAGGCCGATCACGCCGAATTCGAACGCTTCCTCGCGGCACTCGGCTATCCGTATGTCGAGGAGAGCGCCAACCCGGCTTACCGCCTCTTCCTGTCGTAAAGGCGTCACGCATGAATCCCGAACATTCCCCGCTCGGCAAGGCCACCGTCTACGCCGCCCAGTACGACGCGTCGCTGCTGTTCCCGATCCCGCGCGCCGGCGCGCGCGAGCAGCTCGGCATCACGTCGGCGCTGCCGTTCTTCGGCACCGACATCTGGAACGCGTACGAACTGTCGTGGCTCAACGCGCGCGGCAAGCCGCAGATCGCGGTCGCGACGTTCTACGTGCCGGCCGAATCGCCGAACATCGTCGAATCGAAGTCGTTCAAGCTGTATCTCGGCTCGTTCGCGCAGACGAAGTTCGATTCGGTCGACGCGGTGCGCGACGCGCTGAAGCGCGACGTGTCGGCCGCGTGCGGCGCGACCGTGTCCGTGCAGCTCGTGTCGCCGCACGATTTCGGCAAGCTCGAGATGGACGAGCTCGACGGGCTGTCGCTCGACCGGCTCGACCTCGACACCGACGTGTACGAACCCGATCCGTCGCTGCTGTCGGCCGCTGAAGACGAAGCGCCGGTCGAGGAGACGCTCGTGTCCGACCTGCTGCGCTCGAACTGCCCGGTCACCGGCCAGCCCGACTGGGGCAGCGTGCAGATCCACTACGTCGGGCCGCAGATCGATCACGCGGGCCTGCTGCGCTACATCATCTCGTTCCGCAATCACACGGGCTTTCACGAGCAGTGCGTCGAGCGGATCTTCCTCGACATCCTGCACGCGTGCAAACCGGTGAAGCTCGCGGTGTACGCACGCTATACGCGTCGTGGCGGGCTCGACATCAACCCGTTCCGCACCAACTACAACCAGCCGATGCCGGACAACGCGCGCAACGCGCGGCAGTGACGGCGGCGGGGGGCCGCGGTTCGCAGTTGGCAACGCGCGGCGGTACCCCCTGATAAAACGGCCCGACCGGGCCGTTTTTCATTGCGCGGAGAAACGCGGCCGGCCCACGGTCAACCTTTCACCGGCCGCTCCGGAAGAAGCTCCACCAAACGCAACAGATAGCCGTCGGGATCCTGCACCAGCATCTCGACCTGGCCATGCTCGATCTCGCCCTCCCGATACCAGGACGTGCGCGGCTCGACGAACAGCGTCACGCCCGCGGCGCGAATCCTGTCGAGGATCGGATCGAGCGCCTCGACCTCGATCTGAAAATTGATCCCGCGCCCGAACGGCGGTTCCAGCGGGCCGGTCAACCAGCCCTCCGGGCTGTGCTGCTCGAGCATCAGCTGAGCGCCCCCGATCTCGAGATAGGCGAACCCGTCTTCCGGACGCTCGAAGCGAATCCGGAATCCGAGCACGTCGCGATAGAAGCGAATGCTTCCGGCAAGGTCCGAGCAAATCAGCTCCGGCACCAGCGCGGCCCATTCCATGCACATCCTCCCCGTATGGTCATGCGGCACCTTACATGAACGGACGGGATGCGTTGCGACGGTTGCGGCCTCGGGAACACAGCCCCACCGGTCGACCCGTACCCCGCACATGAAAAAACGGGCCCGGCGCACGTGAATGCACCGGGCCCGTTGCGTAGCGGCTCGCCGTGGCGGCGTTACTTCGCCGGCGCCTTGTACGCGATGCAGTCGACCTCGACCTTGCAGTCGATGACCATGCTCGACTGCACGCACGCGCGTGCCGGCGGATGCTCACCGAAGTACGAAATGAACACCTTGTTGAACGACGCGAAATCGCGCGCGTCGTCGAGCCACACGCCGCAGCGCACGACGTGCTCGAGGCCGTAGCCGGCTTCCTTCAGGATCGCGATCACGTTCTCGATCGTCTGCTTCGACTGCGTGACGATGCCGCCTTCGACGACCTCGCCGTTCACCATCGGCGTCTGGCCCGACACGTACAGCCAGCCGTCGGCTTCGACCGCGCGTGCGAACGGCATCACCTGGCCGCCCGCGCCCTTCGCTTCGCCTACGCCATATCGCTTCATCGTTTCACTCCTTGTTTCGGTTACGGATGCGCGCACCGACGACGGCGCGCGCGGCAGATCGGACAACCACCGCGTTCAGAACGCGGCGTCGGCACTCGCCGGCATGCGCTCGCCGCGGGCGACGAAGCCGCCGGCGCGCTCGCCGGTCGGCTGGCCGTTTTCATAAGTGAGCACGCCGTTCACCCACACGGCATCGATCCCGTGCGCGGGCTGCTGCGGCTTCTCGAACGTCGCGGCATCGATCACGCTCGCCGGATCGAACAACACGAGATCCGCGTGGTAGCCCACGTGCACCTCGCCGCGCCGTGCGATCCCGTAGCGGCGCGCGGACAGCGACGTCATCTTGCGGATCGCCTCTTCGAGCGGCAGCAGGTTCGTGTCGCGCACGTAGTGGCCGAGCACGCGCGGGAACGCGCCCCACAGCCGCGGGTGCGGCAGCGGATCGTTCGGCAGGCCGTCGGAGCCGACCATCGTCGCGGGATGCGACAGGATCCGGCGCACGTCGTCCTCGGACATGTTGTGGTACACGGCGCCCGCCGGGCGGATGCGCTGCGCGGCCTCCTGCTCGGTCACGCCCCACTCGGCCGCGATCGCCTTCAGCAGCTTGCCCGCCACTTCCGGGTGCGGCTCGGACCACGTGATCGTGATGTCGATGTCGCCCGTCACCTGCTTCAGGTCGAGCGTCGACGAGCTGCGGCTGTACGGATAGCAGTCGCAGCCGACCGGCTGGTAGCGGCGCGCGCCCTCGAGCGACGCGAGCACTTCGGTGCTGCGCCCCCAGTTCGACGGGCCCGCGCACTTCAGGTGCGAAATCACGACCGGCACGCGTGCATGGCGGCCCACCTGGTACGCCTCTTCCATCGCATCGAGGATCGCGTCGAACTCGGTGCGCATGTGCGTGGTGTACAGCGCGCCCGCATGTGCGAGCGGCTCGGCGAGCGCCATCACTTCCTCGGCCGGCGCCGCGAACGCGGAGCCGTATGCGAGACCCGACGACAGGCCGAGCGCGCCGTTCGCGAGCGCCTCCTCGAGTTGCGCGCGCATGCCGGCGATCTCGCCGTCGGTCGCCGCGCGGTCGAGGCGGTCCATCTGGTTGTTGCGCAGCGCCGTGTGGCCGACGAGCGCCGCGACGTTCACGGCCGGACGCGCGCCGTTCACGGCCGCGACGTAGTCGGCGAAGGTCGGGTACTGGAACGCACCGCGCTCGCCGAGCAGGTTCATCGGATCGGGCGGATCGCCCGCGAGCGTCACCGGCGACGCGCTGATCCCGCAGTTGCCGACGATCACGGTCGTCACGCCCTGCGAGATCTTCGGGATCATCTCCGGTGCGCGGATCACGTGCGTGTCGTCGTGCGTGTGCACGTCGACGAAGCCCGGCGCGAGCGCGCGGCCGTTCGCATCGATGACGTTCTCGGCAAGCCAGTTCGACAGGTTGCCGATCGCCGCGATCAGGCCGTTGCGGATCGCGACGTCGCGCGTGACGGGCGGCGCGCCGGTACCGTCGTAAAGCTGCGCGCCGACGATCAGCGTATCGGCGGCTTCGGGATGCGAATGCATGGTCAGTCTCCTACCGGTTGACGGTCTCCGCCGCCGCGATGCGCATCGAGCGCGTGCTTGATGCGACGCAGCGATTCTCGGCCCGCATCGCCGAGCCGCAATGCGACTCCGGTGACGAGCACGTCGATCGCCATCATCATCGCGTAGCGCGATGTCGACGGCTTGTAAATGAAATCGGTTTCGAACGCGACGACCGGGATCAGGTGGTCGGCCAGCTTCGCGAGCGGCGACGCCGGCGCGGTGATCGCGATCAGCTTCGCGCCGTAGCGCTTCGCGAGCCGGCAGCTCTCGAGCAGCTCGGGCACGCGGCCGCTCACCGACAGCGCGACGACGACGGTGTCGCGCGACAGCGTCGCGGCCACCATCCGCTGCAGCACGCTGTCCTGGTAGCTCGCGACCGGCCGGCCGAAGCGCACCAGCCGGAAGCGCAGCTCGTCGGCGAGCGCGGTCGAGCCGCCACCCTGCCCGTACACGTAGGTCATCTTCGCGGCGGCGAGCAGGTCGGCGGCTGCCTCGAACGACGTATTGCGCAGCAACTGATGGTTGTGCGCGAGCGCGACGCGGATCTCGTCGTAGACCATCGACGCGGGGCTCGTGTCATCGGCCGGCGCGTCGTCGGACGGCACCAGAAAGCGCTGGCCGACGGCCGCCGCCTGCGCGACGAGCACCTTCAGTTCGCGCACGTCGCGGCAGCCGACCGCTTTCGCGAAACGCGTGACCGTCGCGACGCTGACCTCCGCGTCGCGTGCAAGCGCGCCGATGCTGGCATGCGCGGCGCGCGCCAGGTCGGCGAGGATGAAGGCCGCGACCTTGCGCTCGGCTTCGCGCAGCTCGGGCGCACATTCGGCGATCCGCGCGACGATGTCGAGCACCGGCTGAACGGCCTGCGCCGGATGAAGCTCGGCTGCGAGCGGGGCGGACGGGGTGGCGGGCGTATTCATCTGCAAAAAGGGGGCGAAGCTCGAGGGTGCGAAGCTCGATGTTACTAAATAACATCACCGCGCCGATGCTACTTTCTGTACCATCGGCGTGTCAACTTCAATGCAATGCATAGTGATGATGGAGCGGGATGACATGAAAGTTACAAACTATCAGGAAGCGACGATTGATCCGTTCGGCAAGGGCCTCGGCAATCTGCCGAGCGCGAGCGTGCCGCTCGGCGACGCAGGCCGCCTCGAGTGGAACCTGCTTGCGGAAGACGTCAGCCTGCCGGCCGCCGTGCTTTACGAGGACCGCATCGAACACAACCTGAACTGGATGCAGGCCTTCGTCCAGAAGTACGGCGTCAAGTTTGCGCCGCACGGCAAGACGACGATGGCGCCGCAACTGTTCCGCCGCCAGCTCGACGCCGGCGCGTGGGGCATCACGCTCGCGACCGCGCACCAGACGCAGGCCGCGTATCACGGCGGCGTGCGGCGCGTGCTGCTCGCGAACCAGCTGGTCGGCCGCCAGAACATGACGATCATCGCCGGGCTGCTGTCCGATCCCGACTTCGAATTCTTCTGTCTCGTCGATTCGGCGGAAAGCGTCGACCAGCTCGGCCGCTTCTTCGGTGCGCTGAAGAAGCCGCTGAACGTGCTGCTCGAACTCGGCGTGCCGGGCGGCCGCGCGGGCGTGCGCGATGCCGCGCAACGCGAGGCCGTGCTCGCCGCGATCGCGCGCTATCCGGACACGCTGAAGCTGGCCGGTATCGAACTCTACGAAGGCGTGCTGAAGGAGGAAGGCGAGATCCGCACGTTCCTGCAGGAAGCGGTCGCGCTCACGCGCGAGCTGGCCGAAGCAGGCCGCTTCGCGCGTACGCCGGCGATCCTGTCCGGCGCCGGTTCGGCGTGGTACGACGTGGTCGCGGAGGAATTCGCGAAGGCGTCGAACGCCGGCTTCGCGGAAGTCGTGCTGCGTCCGGGCTGCTACCTGACGCACGATGTCGGCATCTACAAGAAGGCGCAGACCGACGTGTTCGCGCGCAACCCGATCGCACGCACGATGGGCGAAGGGCTGCTGCCCGCGCTGCAGCTGTGGGCCTACGTGCAGTCGGTGCCGGAGGCGGATCGCGCGATCGTCGCGCTCGGCAAGCGCGACGCGGCGTTCGACGCGGGGCTGCCCGAGCCGGCGCGCCACTTCCGCCCGGGCCGCGACACCGCGCCGCGCGACGTCGCCGCCGCCGAAGGCTGGGCCGTCACCGGGATGATGGACCAGCACGCGTACCTGCAGATCCCGCCGGGCGCGGACGTGAAAGTGGGTGACATGGTCGCGTTCGACATCTCGCACCCGTGCCTGACGTTCGACAAGTGGCGCCAGGTGCTCGTGCTCGATCCGCAGTTCAATGTGACGGAAGTCGTCGAAACCTTCTTCTGACGCCCGTCGCGCACATCGTGCACAACCGCCCCGCCGCTCGCGCGGGGCGGCCGTCACGCGCGCTTCAAGCGGCCGGAGTACACTGCGCTTTCGTCCTCGGGGCCCCAGGCGGGCGTTGCACTTGCCTGTCGCGCGGGCCCTCAACGCAGCTCCACTGGAGAAAGCCATGGCCGCGAAGAAGATCCTGTTCCTGACCGGCGATTTCGCCGAAGACTACGAAACGATGGTGCCGTTCCAGGCGCTGCAGGCCGTCGGCCACCACGTCGATGCAGTCTGCCCGGGCAAGCGCGCGGGCGACAAGATCAAGACTGCGATCCATGATTTCGAGGGCGACCAGACCTACACCGAGAAGCCCGGCCACCAGTTCACGCTGAACGCGGCGTTCGACGACGTCGACGCATCGCGCTACGACGCGCTCGCGATCGCGGGCGGCCGCGCGCCCGAATACCTGCGACTCGATCCGAAGGTGATCTCGCTCGTGCGCGAGTTTGCCGAAGCCGGCAAGCCGATCGCCGCGATCTGCCACGCGGCGCAACTGCTCGCGGCGGCCGACGTGATCCGCGGCAAGCGCATCTCGGCCTACCCGGCGTGCGCGCCCGAAGTGAAGCTCGCGGGCGGCGAATACGCGGACATCCCGGTCGACGCGGCCGTGACCGACGCGCCGTTCGTCACCGCGCCCGCGTGGCCCGCGCATCCGGCCTGGCTCGCGCAGTTCCTCGCGCTGCTGGGCACGCGCATCGAGCTTTGAACCTGAAGTGAATTGAGATGAGATGAAGGGCCGGGCCGGCGGCGAGTTCGCGCCGCCCTGCCCTGCGCTTCAGCGCGCGGCCGGCGTCGAGCCGACGTCCGCGATCCGCGACTCCAGCATCGCCAGCGCGGCCGACAGTGCATTCAGCACGTCGTCCGGCAGTTGCGCCATCGTCTGATCCAGAAACGCCTTGCGGCGCGGCAGGCATGCGTCGAATGCGGCGCGGCCGTCGTCCGTCAGCGTCACGTTGGTCACGCGATTGTCGCGTGCGTCGGATTCACGCTGGATCCAGCCGAGCGCGTCGAGCGACTTCAACTGGCGCGTGAGCGCGCCCGGATCGACGCGCAGCACTTCGACGAGCTTCTTCTGCGACGCATGCCCGCCCATCGTGTGCAACGCGACCATGATGCGCCAGCGCGGCATCGGCTGCCCGACCTGCGCCTCGAACGCGGTCATGAACGCGCGATACGTGCGTCCGAATTGCTGCAAGATCGCGACGCGGTCCTGTTCTTCCATGCGCTCAGTTCTACTCGTTCAATCGTTCAGTCGGCCGCGACATGCGGTTCGATCTTGCGCCGCAGCGCGATCGGCGGCACGCGGCGGCACTGCCACACCGACACCACGGCGATGACGGCTGCCATCGCGACGCCCAGGTGAATCGCGCTGACGAGCGATTCGCGGGCCGCTTCGAGCAGCAGCGCGCCATTATGCCCGGCACGCGTCAGCTCCGCGACCAGGCCGCCCTGCGCGGCGCGATCGATCAGGATCTGCGGATCGGCGAGCTGCGCATGCCACTGCATCGCGTGGTCGGCCGACAGCGCCTCGCGCACGCCGCCCGAATACATCTGGTTGACGAGCGTGCCGGTCAGCGCGGTGCCGATCATCCCGCCGACCATCCGCAGCGACTGCAGCAGCGCGGTCGCGATGCCGAGGTGCTCGCGGCCGGCCGTCTGCTGCGCGAACACGGTGAGGTTCGGCAGCACGAAGCCGAGCCCGATGCCGCCCGCGACCATCAGCGCCATCAGCACCCACTTCGGCGTCGTATGCGTCGACACGACGATGCCCGCGCAGGTGATCGCGAACAGCACGAAGCCGACGTGCAGCATCGCGTTCGGGTTGCGGATACGCGTGACGACCCGGCCGTTCATGATGCTGCCGATCGTGATGAACACGACGAGCGGCGTGATCACGAGCCCCGCCTCCTTCGGCGACATCCCGAACCCGCCCTGGAACAGCAGCGGCGCGTAGAACAGCAGCGAGAACATCGAGAAGCCGGCGAGGATCGCCAGCACGAAGAGCGCCGACAGCGCGCGGTTGCCGAACATGTCGAACGGCAAGATCGGCTGCGCGCAACCCTTCTCCCAGCGCCACAGGCCGAAACCGGCCGCGACCGCGACGACGAGCAGCAGCGACGCCCAGCTCGCGACGCCGTACTTCGGCAGCCATTCGACGAACAGCTGCAGCGCGCCGAGCGACAGCGCGATCAGCAGCGCGCCCGGCCAGTCGAGCCGCATCTTGCGATCGTGCTCGACGTGGCGCAGGTGCGGCAGGTAGCGCCACACGAACAGCAGCGACAGCAGGCCGACCGGCAGGTTCACGTAGAACACCGAACGCCAGCCGAACGACTGGGTCAGCACGCCGCCGAGCGACGGGCCGACCGCGTTCGCGATGCCGAACGCGGAGCTCATCAGCACCTGCCAGCGCAGCCGCACGACGGAATCGGGAAACAGGTCGGGAATGCACGCGAACGCGGTGCCGACCAGCATCCCGCCGCCGATCCCCTGCAGCCCGCGCGCGAGCACGAGCATCAGCATGTCGTTCGCCATCCCGCACAGCACGGACGCGCCGGTGAACACGACGATCGACGCGATGACGAACGGCTTGCGGCCGTAATAGTCGCCGAGCCGGCCGAAGATCGGCACCGTGATCACGGAACTGAGCAGGTACGAGGTCGCAACCCACGCGTACAGGTCGAAACCGCGAAGCTCGGCGACGATGGTCGGCAACGCGGTGCCGACGACGGTCTGGTCGAGCGCGACCAGCATGGTGACAAATGAGATCCCGATCATCGCCAGCAGCGATTCACGGAACGGCAGGACTTGCCCGCTCGAATGGTGGGCGGCAGTATGGACGGCCATTTTTTTGTTGGCGCAACTTTTGACGAGTCAAACAATCTCAAAATTCTAGCATGCCGGAGTAATCTAGGCCGGCGACGGTCAAACCGAACCAGACCGCCAAGGAGAAAGATGGAACCGATTTCAATCACCCCCGCGACCCCGCTGTCTCAGGAGGATCGGGACGCGCTGTGGCGCGCGAAGCAGGTGCTGGAAAGCCCGTCGCTGACGATGAAGCTGACGGGCATGCTCGGCGCGCCGGTCGAGAAAATGATCGCCCGGCTGCCGGATTTCGCGACCGGCAAGATCAACGACGCGACGCAGCTCGCGCTGCGCAAGTGCCTGAACATCGCGCTGCGCACGCTCGGCAAGCCGCCCGGGCCGGACGCCGAACCCGACAAGCCGAGCAACCTGCTGCACAAGCTCGCGGTTGCGACGACCGGCGCGGCGGGCGGCGCGTTCGGCTTTCTCGCGCTGCCGGTCGAGCTGCCGGTGACGACGACGCTGATCTTCCGCTCGGTGTGCGACATCGCGCGCAGCGAGGGTGAAGACCTGGGCTCGGTCGATACGCAGCTGCAATGCCTGGCCGTGCTCGGCATGGGCGGCAACCCGGACAAGCAGGAAGAGGACGCCGATCTCGGCTATTTCGTGCTGCGCGGCGCGCTCGCGCAGGCGATCTCGAAGGCCTCGTCGGACATCACGACGAAGGGTATCGCCGCGCACAGCTCGGCGGCCGTGTTCAAGCTCGTGCAGACGGTGGCGTCGCGCTTCTCGGTGCAGGTGACCGAGCAGATGGCCGCGAAGTCGATTCCGGCGATCGGCGCCGTGCTCGGCGCGACCGTCAATACGCTGTTCATCGACCACTTCCAGCAGATGGCGCACGGCCACTTCACCGTGCGCCGGCTCGAGCGCAAGTACGGCTCGGTGGCCGTCAAGGCCGCCTATCAGGCGATCGACGCCTCGCCGGCGCGCTGAACCGCGCGTTCGACCGCGACGCGGCGCAGGAACGCGGCCGCGCGGTCGAGCGCGTCACGCGCTTCCGGCACCATCGGCGCGTACAGCTGCCACACGTGCGGCATGTCCGGCCACACCTCGATCTCCACCGCGACCCCGGCCGCCTTTGCCTTCTCGGCGACGCGGCGCGAATCGTCGAGCAGCACCTCGGTGCTGCCGACCTGGATATACAGCGGCGGCAAGCCCGCGAAATCCGCATAGAGCGGCGATGCGTACGGATTCGTGCCCGGCTCGTCACCGAGGTACAGCTTCGCGGCCTTCGGCAGCGCCGCGCCCGCGAACATCGGATCGGCGCCGTCGTTCGTGCGCAGCGTCGCGCCGGTGGCGGCCAGGTCGGTCCACGGCGAGAACAGGATCGCGCCGGCCGGCAGCGGCTCGCCGCGGTCGCGCAGCGCGACGAGCGTCGCGAGCGCGACGCCGCCGCCCGCCGAATCGCCGCCGAGCACGATCGACTCGGGCGGTGTGCCGAGCGCCAGCAGTTGCCGGTACGCGGCCAGCGCATCGTCGAGCGCGGCCGGGAAGCGGTTCTCGGGCGCCAGCCGGTAGTCGAGCGAGAACGCGCGCACGCCCGCGCGCTTCGTCAGGCCGAACACGAGCGGACGGTGGGTCTTCGTCGAACAGAAGTAGTAGCCGCCGCCGTGGAAGTACAGCAGCGTGCGGCCAGGCCCGCGGCCCGCAACCGAGTCGGTGCGTTCGAGCCACTCGCCGCGCAGCGGCGCGTCGCCCGGGCCATAGCACTGGCGCAGCCGGTAGCCCGACGGCGCACGGCGCGGCACGACCATCCGCAAGTCGGTAAAGCGCCGTGCGCGGGCGGGATCGAGCACCTCGCGCGTGGTCTCGGGCCGGAACTGCCAGCGCAGCAGCCAGCAGGCGAACTTGCTTTGCCAACTCATCGGACGCACTCCGTAATCACAGTGTGACGATGGTACGTGCGATCGCTCCCGCACCGCTCGACAGGTGCCTCTACATCAAACGCCGGCGCTCAGTTCGCCGGCATCACCTGGCCGCGGATCTCGCCGGCCGGGTGTTCCTTCGTGTGGACGTTGAAGTACCACTTGCCGCCCATCAGGTCGGTGACCTGCGCGTCGGTGAGTTCCTTCGAGCCCTTGATCGGGCTCGCCAGTTCCTCCTTCGGAATCGGCACCTGCACGCCCGCGTTCTGGCCGACCGGCGCCGGCCCGTGGAAGTGCGCGGCGGTGGCCGGCCCCGTGAGGTGTTCGTAAGAGACCTTCCACTGCAGCATATGCGTGGCCGTGTCGTAGGTGGCCTCGACGTCGCCCGAGCCCTTGGTCGCCGTGGGCGGCACTTCACTCGACGGCTGGAGATTGGCGGACAGGCGCACCGTTTCGGCGGCGGCGCTGCCGGCGGCCAGCACGCCCGCGAGTAACGCGACCTGGAGCAAACGCAGCTTGAGCATGGACTCTCCTTGTACGACGTTGTACGCCGCCCGAGCGGGGGCGCCAGATAGGATGGTAGTCGATCGCCGCCGGTCCGGGAGTCCACCGAACGGCCATGCAGCGAATCGCCGCACCGCGCCCGGCCGGCCCGCTCGCGCGGCGCACGACGCATCAGTCTGCATCAACCTGGAATGGACCTTTGCAGCCGGATGACTGAATCGGCGCGCGGCCTTTCGCTACACTTCGTCTCACAGTTGCTTGTTTCCTTCGTCCGAAGGAGTCTGCGAGTATTCACGCGGCCGCCCGGCCGCGTTTTTTTTGCGCACGCCGCCGTCGGATCCAGTTCATGCCGTATCAGGCATGACGAAGCGACAGCCCCGCTTCACGTCACGCGCGATAGCCCGGATCGATGCGATCGACGATCCGCTGCAGCGCGTCGAACGCGTCCTGCCCCGCGCCATGCTTCGGATCGAAATTCAGCGAATCGCGCACGCACCCTTCGAGCACCGGCGGCGCGATCGGCAGCGCGTCGCCGATCGCATGCGTGGCGACCTGCACCTCACATGCACGATTGAGCAGCCACATCAGCGAGAACGTCTGCGCAAGCGTTGCGCCGATCGTCACGGGCCCATGGTTGCGCAACAGCAGCACCGGCCGCCCGCCTGCACTTTCGACGATGCGCCGCCCCTCTTCGAGATGCACGGTGATGCCCTCGAAGTCGTGATACGCGATCTTCCCGTACAGCTGCGCCGAATAGAAATTGGAGAACGACAGCCCGTCGCGCGAACAGCACACGGCCATCGTCGGCGTCGTATGCACGTGCATCACGCAGTGCGCATCGGGCAGCGCCGCATGGATCGCGCTGTGGAACGTGAAGCCGGCCGGGTTGATCGGCCAGTCGGAATGACCGATCACGTTGCCGTCGATGTCGATCTTCACGAGGTTCGACGCGCACACCTCGCGGTAATGGAGCCCGAACGGATTGATCAGGAAATGACCGTCCTCGCCTGGCACGCGCAGCGAGATATGGTTGTAGATCAGCTCGGTCCAGCCGAGATGATCGAAGATGCGGTAAGCGGCCGCGAGCTGCACGCGCGCCTGCCATTCGGCTTCGGAGAAGCGCGCGGGGCGCGTGAACGGCTGGTTCGGGACACGTTGCATGGGGGAACTCCGGTTGCGACGGCGCGCGGCCACGGCGAGCGGCGGTGCGCATCGTCCATCGTCTGCCGGCGCCGTTCCGACCCGCATTGTGCGAGCGGCCCGGCGGCGCCCTTCACGATTCATATATCGTTGCGCGCACAACCTTATCATCTTTCCCTGCGCACCGGTATCGCGGGTTTTGCCGGGGCCGTTGCCGCCCTTACAACTGGTCGTCGACCGGCAGCAGCGTGAAGATGCCCGTCATCACGTTGCGCAGCAGCCCCGCATGCGGGTCGACGTGATAGGTGGCGGCCTGACCGCCTTCGGTGCCCGTCCATTCGAGCGCGGGCGGGCTGCCGTCGGTCCGCTTCGCGAGCGTGACGCGGTAGCTTTCGTCCGGCTGCGTCACACGCGCGAAGATCGCCGCGGCCTGCTGCGCGAGCACCGGGCTGTGGATCACGAGCGCGAGCTCGGTGTTCAGGTGCGCGGAGCGCGGGTCGAGGTTCAGCGAGCCGATCACGAGGATTTGCCGGTCGATCACGTACGCCTTCGCATGCAGGCTCGCGCGCGAGCGCGAACCGAACAGTCGCGCGGGCTGCTGGTCCGGCTGCGACTTGAATTCGTACAGCTCGACGCCGCGCTGCAGCAACGGCACGCGATACGGCGCATAGCCGGCCTGCACCGCGACCGCGTCGGTCGCCGCGAGCGAGTTCGTCACGATCGCGACGCGCACGCCGCGCGCGGCCGTATCCCCTAGGATCTTCACGCCGGCGTCGTGCGGCACGAAGTACGGCGAAAACGCGAGGAATTCCTTCTGTGCGCCGCGCATCAGCTCGGCCAGGCGCTGCATCGGCGGGCTCACGTACGTGTCGGTCGGCCGCGCGATCTTGGTCGGCGCATCGACCTTGAATTCGGCCGGCGCCCATACGAGTTCGAGTTCGTCGCGCGCGATCTGCCGGGCAAGCGGCGTCGCGTTCAGCGGCTTCGCGTTGTACGGATCGGCGTTCTTGCGCCAGTGATCGCGCAGCTCGTCGCGCATCGTGTCGAGATCCTTCGGATCGAACGTCTGCTGATTCAGCACGCGCAGCGGGTAGCTGCTCGCGCTCGCCCAGTATTCGTCGAAGCTCTTCGAGATGTCGCTCGTCACGGGGCCGGCCGCCAGCACGTCGAGATCGCGGAACTGCAGTGTCGGGCTCGCACTGAAGTATTCGTCGCCGAGATTGCGGCCGCCGACGATCGCGAGCTGGTTGTCCGCGATCATCGCCTTGTTGTGCATCCGGCGCGTGAAGCTGTCGATCCGCGTGAAGAAGTTGGCCGTGCGCTCGACCATGCCGCGCTGCGATGCGCCGAACGGGTTGAACACGCGGATCTCGATGTTCTGGTGCGTGTTGAGCGCGGCCATCACGCGGTCGATATCGTGGAAGTTCAGGTCGTCGACCAGCATCCGCACGCGCACGCCGCGATCGGCCGCGTACAGCGCCGCGGCGAGCAGCAGCTTGCCGGTCGTGTCCTCGGTCGCGATGTAGTACTGCATGTCGAGCGTCTTCGTCGCCGCCCGCGCGAGCGCGATGCGCATCTGCAGCGCGGTGGCGCCATCGGCCAGCAGCCGGAAGCCCGACTGCCCCGGATGCGCGGCTTCCGGCGCGGCTAGCGCATCGCGCAACGGTGTCGCGGTATCGGCCGACAACGCGTGGGAGACGGGGCGATCGAGCGAGGTGGCGGGCGGATGCGTCGCGCACGCGGCGAGCGGCAGCAGCGCGCAGACGACCAGCGCGCGGGCCTGGCGGCATGCGGCGCGCCACGACAGCGCGGCCGGTGCGCGCCGGATCAAAGAGGTGAACACGGAAACTTCCTCGACTGGCGGAACAAAAGGCCCGCATGCGCCGCGGCGCGCGGCTGGCGCGCGGTTCCGGCCGATTCTAGTGGGCGCCCGATGAACCGGTCAATCGCGCGGGGCGGCGCCGGCCGCTTCGAACCGCCGGCGTGCCGCCGACTGCCGGGCATCGATGCCCCGCCGCGCCGGAAGCGGCCGCGGGATGGGCCACGCGCCAAGGTGGTCCAACCAATCTCAGGCGCCATCGCCACTGCGCTCGAAATGGCTGCGCACATAGTCGATATGCGTCTGCATCGCGGTGCGCGCCTCCTCGGGCCGTTGCGCGCAGATCGCGTCGCACACGACGCGGTGCTGCAGCAACAGCAGCTCGGACGCCTGCTCGTCGTGCGTCGTCATGCCCGCCACGTTGATCGAGATGTGCTCGCGCAGCATCCCGATCACGCTCGTATGCAGGTGCAGGAACATCGTGTTGTGCGACGCGAGCGCAATCGCCTCGTGCAGCTTCGCGTCGGTCGCGGCTTCGACTGCCGCTGCGCCGTTCGCGTGCGCGGTTTCGAGCTCGCGCAGCAGCGCACGGATCCGGCGCCGGTCGTTCGCATCGGCGCGCAGCGCGGCGAAATACGCGGTGGCGCCTTCGAGCACGCGGCGGAACTCGAGGATGTCGTCGCGCAGCGCCGGGTGATCGGCGACCAGCTGGCCCCACGGCGACGCGATACCGGCACGCAACTGGTCCGTCACGTAGACGCCCGCGCCGCGCCGGCTCTGCAGCAGCCCGCGCGCGACGAGCCGCTGGGTCGCCTCGCGCACCGTATTGCGTGCGACGCCGTATTCCTGCGCGAGCACGCGCTCGGCCGGCAGGCGCGCGCCGGCCGGCCAGGTGCCGTCGAGCAGCGCCGTCTCGATCTTGCGCATCACCACTTCGGTCCGGCCCCGTGCCGTCATCGCTGCCATCGTCGCGTCTCCCTGCGAAATGCCCGCCGCGCCGATTGGCCCAACCAATTTGAGCTGCGGCGCCGTCGCGGGAATTATGCAGCGAAATCGTCGTCCCGCATCCGCATGCCGGGCCGTCGCTTCTGGAGCGAGACATGAATCCAAGGCAGTACCCCGCCGCCGTCCCCGTGCACGTCTATCTGTTCGCGACCTGCCTGGTCGACCTGTTCGTCCCCGAAGCCGGGCTCGACGCGGTCCGCCTGCTGGAACGCGAAGGCCTGACCGTCCACTATCCGCGCGGCCAGAGCTGCTGCGGGCAGCCGGCCTATAGCAGCGGCAACCCCGACGAGGCGCGCCGCGTCGCGGCCGCGCAGCTCGACCTGTTCGCCGAACCGTGGCCCGTGATCGTGCCGTCCGGCTCGTGCGGCGGGATGATCCGGCACCATTGGCCGGCGCTGTTCGCCGACGATCTCGTCCACGGCCCCAAGGCCCGCGCGATCGCGGAACGGACCTACGAACTCACCGAATTCCTCGTACACGTGCTCGACGTGCGGCTCGATGCGCTCGCCGCGCCGGCCGGCGCCGACGAGCGCGTGGTGCTGCACACGTCGTGCGCGGCGCGGCGCGAGATGGGCACACGCGTGCACGGCGTCGCGCTCGTCGACGCGCTGCCGGGCGTGACGCGCATCGAACACGAACGCGAATCCGAATGCTGCGGCTTCGGCGGCACGTTCTCGCTAAAGCATCCCGACATCTCCGGCGCGATGGTACGCGACAAGGTCGCGTCGGCCTGCGCGACGGGCTGCGACCGGCTCGTGTCCGCCGACTGCGGCTGCCTGCTGAACATCGGCCACGCGGCCAACCAATCCGGCGCGCCGCTGCCCGTCGAACACCTCGCCAGCTTCCTGTGGCGGCGCACGTCCGGCGCCGCATCGCTGCGCGGAGACAAGCGATGAGCGCGCGCGACGCAATCCTCCAGCGGCTGCGCGCCGCCGCTCCGGGTGTCGCCGCCGAGGCCGCCCCCGCGCTCGACGCGCGCATCGATACGCATTACGACACGCGCCGCGCGCTGACCGGAACCGGACACGATCCGCACACGCTTGCCCTCACGATGCAGGCCGCGCTCACCGCGTCGCACGCAGACGTCTGGTGCGCGACCGGCGACGAATGGCCCGCGCAGCTCGCCGCGCGGCTCGCCGAGGCCGGCGTGCGCCGCCTGCTGCTCGACCCGGCCCGCGCCGAATCCGCGGCGCTCGCCCGCGCTTTGCCCGACACGGTCGCGCCGGTGCCGTTCGACCGGCCGATCGACGCGTGGAAGACCGAACTGTTCGACACGATCGACGCGGGCTTCACCGTTGCGCGCTCGGGCATCGCGGCCACCGGCACCGTCGTGCTCGCACCCGATGCCGGCACACCGCGCATGGTGTCGCTGGTGCCGCCGCTGCACGTCGCGCTCGTCCACGCGAGCACGCTGCATCCCGACCTGCACGCGGCAGTACACGCGGAGCGCTGGCAGGCCGGCATGCCGACCAACCTCGTGCTGGTATCGGGCCCGTCGAAGACCTCCGACATCCAGCAGACGCTCGCCTATGGTGCGCACGGCCCGCGCCGCCTGTGGGTCGTGATCGTCACCGATACGGCAGCCGCCGGCCCGGCCGCCACCGCCCGCGAGGACTTCCCGCAATGAGCGACCACACACTGCAATTCGTCGCCCCCGGCGACTTCAAGACCCGCGCGCATGCCGCGCTCGACGATCCCGCGCTGCGCAAGAGCTTTCGTGGCGCGATGGACTTCCTGCAGGGCAAGCGCGCCACGCAGTTCCCCGACGACACCGAGCTGCAGCAGCTGCGCGACCTCGGCGAAGCGGTGCGGCAACACGCGCTCGCGCAGTTGCCCGTGTTGCTCGAACGGCTGGAGACGAAGCTCACCGAAGCCGGCGTGCACGTGCACTGGGCCGAGACGGCCGCCGATGCGAACGCGATCGTGCTCGGCATCGCGCAGGCGAAGAAGGCGCGCCGCGTGATCAAGGGCAAGTCGATGGCGAGCGAGGAAATCGAGCTGAACCACTCCCTCGCGGAGCACGGCGTCGACTGCATCGAATCCGACATGGGCGAATTCATCGTGCAGCTCGCGGGCGAGAAGCCGTCGCATATCGTGATGCCCGCGATCCACAAGACGCGCGGCGACATCGCCGAGCTGTTCGAAGAGCACATCCCCGGCACGCGCTACACCGAGGACGTCGACGAGCTGATCCAGACCGGCCGGCGCGCGCTGCGCCGCGCGTTCGCCGAGGCGGACATCGGCCTGTCCGGCGTGAACTTCGCGGCGGCCGACACGGGCACGCTGTGGCTG
Organism: Burkholderia sp. HI2714; assembly: GCF_002223085.1. Classification (NCBI taxonomy): domain Bacteria; kingdom Pseudomonadati; phylum Pseudomonadota; class Betaproteobacteria; order Burkholderiales; family Burkholderiaceae; genus Burkholderia; species Burkholderia sp. HI2714. Next base: position 166,893 of record NZ_NKFM01000027.1, read on the forward strand.
GTCGAGAACGAAGGCAACGGCCGCCTGTCGACGACGGTACCCGACACGCACGTCGCGATCATGGGGATCGAGAAGGTCGTCGAGAAACTCGAGCACATCGTGCCGCTGTCGAGCCTGCTCACGCGCTCGGCCACCGGCCAGGCGATCACGACCTACTTCAACCTGATCTCGGGCCCGCGCCGCGACGGCGAACGCGACGGTCCGCGCGAGCTGCATCTCGTGCTGCTCGACAACGGGCGCACGCAGGCCTACGCGGACGAGCAGCTGCGCGCGACGCTGCAGTGCATCCGCTGCGGCGCGTGCATGAACCACTGCCCCGTCTATACGCGCATCGGCGGCCACGCATACGGCACGACCTACCCGGGCCCGATCGGCAAGATCATCTCGCCGCACCTGCTCGGCCTCGACGCGACGGCCGACCTGCCGACCGCATCGACGCTGTGCGGCGCCTGCGGCGAGGTGTGCCCGGTGCGGATTCCGATCCCCCAGCTGCTCGTGCGGCTGCGCACCGAGGCGAACCGCAAGCCCGACGAACCCGTCGCGCATCCGCTGCGCGGCCAGGGCGCGAACTACAACCGCGCGGAAGACCTCGTGTGGCGCTTCTGGTCGGGTGCGTTTGCGCATCCACGTGCGTACCGCGCGTTCCGCTGGACCGCGACGCGGCTGCGTGCGCTGACGCCGGCAAAACAGATGGGCTGGACGCAGCACCGCACGCCGCTCGAACCGGCGCCGCGCAGCCTGTCCGACTTGCTGCGCGCACGCGGCCAGCCCGAATAGCCGTTTCGTTTCTCAAGCCGTATCGACAAAAACCTATGGAGGAGACATCCATGCAGGCCTGGCATCAGATCTACACCCCGCTCGGCAGCCTCGGGCTGTCGGCGTTCGTCGCCGCAATCCCGATCATCTTCTTTTTCGTCGCGCTGGCCGCGCTGCGGCTCAAGGGCCACGTCGCCGCCGCGATCACGCTGCTGCTGTCGCTCGGCGTCGCGATCCTCGCGTACGGAATGCCCGTGCCGCAGGCGCTCGCGGCGGCCGGCTTCGGCTTCGCGTACGGCATCTGGCCGATCGCGTGGATCATCGTCGCGGCCGTGTTCCTGTACAAGATCGTCGTGAAGACCGGTCAGTTCGACATCATTCGCGCGTCCGTGCTGTCGATCACCGACGACCAGCGCCTGCAGATGCTGCTGATCGGCTTTTCGTTCGGCGCATTCCTCGAAGGCGCGGCCGGCTTCGGCGCGCCCGTCGCGATCACCGCCGCGCTGCTCGTCGGCCTCGGCTTCAAGCCGCTGCACGCGGCAGGACTGTGCCTGATTGCAAACACCGCGCCGGTCGCGTTCGGTGCGATGGGCATTCCGATCATCGTCGCCGGGCAGGTGACGGGCATCGACCCGTTCCATATCGGCGCGATGGCCGGCCGCCAGCTGCCGCTGCTGTCGCTCGCGGTGCCGTTCTGGCTCGTGTTCATGATGGACGGGCTGCGCGGCGTGCGGCAGACGTGGCCGGCCGCGCTCGTCGCGGGCGGCAGCTTCGCGGTGACGCAATACTTCACGTCGAACCACATCGGGCCCGAGCTGCCGGACATCACGTCGTCGCTCGTGAGCCTCGTCGCGCTCGCCGCGTTCCTAAAGGTCTGGCAGCCGCGCACCGCGAAGCAGACGGCCGGCGGCCTCGTCGCGTCGGGCGGCGGCGCCGCGCTCGCGGGCTTCGGCGGTGCCGGCTCACGCAGCGGCTTCGGCACCGGCACGAGCCGGCAGGCGTCGCCGTACACGCTCGCGCAGACCGTGCGCGCGTGGTCGCCGTTCCTGATCCTGACGGCCGTCGTCACCGTATGGAGCATCGCGCCGTTCAAGGCGCTGTTTGCCGCGCACGGCGCACTCGCGTCGACCGTGCTGAAGTTCCATGTGGCGGGACTCGACCAGCTCGTCGTGAAAACCGCGCCGATCGCCGCGACGCCGAAGGCGCTCGACGCGGTGCTGAAGATCGATCTCGTGTCGGCGGTGGGCAGCGCGATCCTCGTGACCGCGCTGATCTCGATGGCGCTGCTGCGGATGAAGCCGCGCGACGCACTCGTCACGTTCGGCGAGACGCTGAAGGAGCTGACGCGCCCGATCCTGTCGATCGGCCTCGTGCTCGCGTTCGCGTTCGTCGCGAACTATTCGGGGATGTCGTCGACGCTCGCGCTGATGCTGGCCGCGACCGGCGCCGCGTTCCCGTTCTTCTCGCCGTTCCTCGGCTGGCTCGGCGTGTTCCTGACGGGCTCGGACACGTCGTCGAATGCGCTGTTCTGCTCGCTGCAGCAGGCCACGGCCCATCAGCTCGGCGTGCCCGAGACGCTCGCGGTGGCCGCGAACACGACGGGCGGCGTGACCGCGAAGATGATCTCGCCGCAGTCGATCGCGGTCGCCTGCGCGGCGACGGGCCTCGTCGGCAAGGAATCGGAGCTGTTCCGCTTCACGGTGCGGCACAGCCTGCTGTTCGCGGTGATCGTCGGGCTGATCACGCTCGCGCAGGCGTACGTGCTGCCGGGGATGGTGCCGTAAGCGGCGCCCGCCCCAAAAACAAAACCCCACGCCCGGAAGAGCGTGGGGTTTTTCATGTCGCCGCTGGATCGCCCGCTTCGGCAGGCGCCCCGTTGCGCGATCAGCTGCCCTTCGCGATGCGATCCTCGATGTGCTGCGCGCGGCTCGCCGACGACGGGTGCGAATCCATCATCGAGCTCTTGCCTCCGTCCAGCTTTGCGAGCTTCTGGAATGCGGTGACGAGGCCCTTCTGGTTCATGCCCTTCTGCTTCATCAGGTCGAACGAGTAGTCGTCGGCCGCGCTTTCCTGCGTCTGCGAGAACTGCGCGTTGATGAACTTCTCGGTGATGTCGCCGAGCTGCGAGCTCGTCAGTGCCGCCACGCCCGGCGATGCCGCGCCGGCCGCGGTGCGCGCCGCGCTGACCGCGTAGGCCGTCTGCATCGCCTTCTTCGAGTGACCCAGTGCAACGTGGCCCATTTCATGGCCGATCACGCCGCGCAGCTCGTCGTCGTTCATCTGGTCCATCAGGCCGCTGTACACGCGCACGCAGCCGTTGCCCATCGCCCACGCGTTGACGTCCTTGGTCATGTAGACCTTGTAGTTGATCTTCTGGCCATTCAGCGTCATGTCGCCGAAGCCCTTCATCACTTTCGTCAGGCGCTTCGCGTACGCGCTGTTCGCCGGCGCGATCTTCGATTCGGCATCGCTCGCCTTGCACGAGTCGTTCGACAGTGCGGCGATGTCGCTGTCCGACAGCGTCGCTGCCTTGTACAGGCTGGTCCCCGCCGACGTCAGGCTGTTCGCGTCAAGGCTCTGTACCCCGCCGCACGCGCTCAACAGAAACGCCACGCCACACGCTGCCACCGCTTTCTTGAGTTGCATCCCGGAATCCCTCGATAGTTGTATTTGGGAGCGGCGATTTTGCATAATCCGGCAGAAAATTACCAGATGTTTACATCATATGACACGTTGATTACTCAACGAACGGGAACGAATCGGCGCGTCGGCACGGAATTGACGACGGAAAACGGAGCAATCGCCGCAGCCGGGCGACGACCGGAAGGGGAAACGGGCGGGCTCAGGCCGTCTGGTCGCGGCGTCGCGTCAGCCGCCGCGCGACCAGCATCGGCAGCCGCAACGCGAAACCGGTGAACAGGCGCAGGTGCATCCACGCGAGCAGCGCGTTGTCGCGCCCGTAATGGAAGTGCGAGACGCCGCCCTCGTGCCGGCCGAAATAGCGCACCGGCGCGTCGATGCGGATCGGCCGCACGCCGGCCCAGCACAGCCGCACGGCCGCCTCGGGATCGAAGTCGAAGCCGCGCATCCACGGCTGGCGGCGCATGATCGCGGCCAGCGGCGCGACCGGATACACGCGAAACCCGTACAGCGAATCGCCGATCCCGGCCCACAGCGTCTCGAGGTCGGCCCACGCGTTCGACAGACGGCGGCCCTGCACGCGCAACTGCGGCGCACTCGCGTCGAACTTCGGCACGCCCAGCACCATCGTATCGGGCGCGGCCTGCGACGCGGCCATGAACGCGGGAATCAGGTCGGCCGGATGCTGGCCGTCGGAATCCATCGTCAACACATGCGTGAAGCCGCTCGCGGCCGCCGCGTCGAGCCCGGCGAGCACCGCGGCGCCCTTGCCGCGGTTCTCCGGCAGCACGATCACGCGCAACCCCGGGTCGCGCTCGGCCATCGCCTGCAGCCGTTCGGCGCTGCCGTCGGTGCTGCCGTCGACGACGACCCACACCGGATTCCACTGCGCGCGGGCATTGCGCACGGTCGTGTCGACCTTGGCGCCCGGGTTGTAGCTCGGAATCAGGACGAGATGGGTGGACGAGGCGTGCAGCTTGGACATGGAAACGGCCGATTGCGAAGACGGGGATCCTGACAAAAGTTTATGACTTGCCGGCGACCGTCGGCAGGCTTCGTCGACGTCTCCCGCGTGCGGGGCCGGTTGCTCGATCGTGAGGTTTTCCCGCTTCATGACAACCATGCCTCCTCGTGACCCGCGCTGGCCTCGATCTCGACCAGCAGGTCGTCGCGGCACACGTCCGCATGAACGACGAGCGGCCGCACGCCGGGGCCGGCCGCCTCGCGCAGCACGTGCTCGATCGCGGCCAGCGCCGCGGCGTCGCCAGCGTCGCGCACGTAGACGCGATAGCTCAGGTCGGCGAGCGAGAACGGGCCGTGCCCCTGGCGCGCGGCCTGCTCGAGCACGGCCGCGAGGTTCGCGACCGTCTCGCGCGTTTGCGCGACGACGTCGCCGTGATGCACGGTGCGGTGGCCGACGATGCTCGCGGTGCCCGACACGAACAGCACCGGCGCGGCATCGCCGTCCGACCAGGCGGCGGCGCGCGCGAACGTCGGCGCCCGCGGGCCGTACTCCGCCGGATAGTGATACGCGCTGACCTGGCGCGGGTTCTCGACCGGATCGGCCGGCGTGCGGCTCGCGAGGAAATGAATCGCGAGCGGCGCGCCCGGCGATGCATCGCCCGCGAACGGCACGACCGAGCCGAGCGCGCATGCGGCCGGCACGCCGCCCGTCAGTGCGCGGCGGCACGCATCGAACGCGTGCTGGCGGCCGATATTGAACTGACGATAGCGCTCGATCCCGAACTGCACGGCATTGATCGCCGGCACGGTATTCCAGATGCGCAGCGGATGCGGCATGCCGATCGAATCGAGCACGTCGAACAGCGTGCGGTACGCGTCGTGGGTCGCGCGTTCGAGCGGGGTGCCGCTGTCGTGCGACTCGTTCGCCTCATGTGCTTCTTCGTGCACGAGGATGCTACCGAACACGAGGCCCGCCGTTTCGCTGTACCGATAGTGCAGCGCGCCGCGCCGTTCGCTGCGCAGGTCGCGCGCATGGCATTGCCAGATTTCGCAGACGGCGTCGTCCGGCGCGATGCCGGCGCCGAGCAGCGTCATCGGCACCGGTGCGACCGGCAGGTCGGGCACGACATCGGCCAGCATCCGTGCGGCCGCGTCCGCTCGTGATTCGGCGTGCGATGCCGTGCCCGCGCCAATGCACACCGCACCCAACGCGCCGGGAAACGCGCGCTCGAATCCATCGCCACGACCACGCGCATCGTGCAGCAACGCGGCGAGCCGCGCATGGCTCATCCGGACGAGCCGCAGTGCGCGGCCGCCGCCTTGCGCGAGCGCTTCTTCGCACGATCGCGATGCGGCCGGCCCGGCCGCCGTCTGTCCGCGCACGACGGGCGCGGCAGAGGACGACAGGGAACACGGGCGCCGTTCGGCGTCGACTGGATGCACGGACACTTCGATTTCCTCACTATGCGGCGCAGGCCGCGCAACATCGCGGCCTGCGCCGCGTTGCGTTACGTCACGCCGACGCTGCGCGCTTCGTCAGGCGAGCCCGCCGTTGACGGACAGCACCTGTCCCGTCACATAGGCCGCGGCGTCGGACACCAGGTACGCGACCATCGCCGCGACTTCGTCGGGCCGGCCCGCGCGCTGCGCGGGCACGAGCTGCTTGATGCGTTCGGCGGGAAACGCGTGCTCGGCCATCGGCGATTCGATGATGCCGGGCGCGACCGCGTTCACGGTGATGCCGCGCGACGCGAGCTCCAGCGACAGCGACTTCGTCGCACCGATCAGCCCCGCCTTCGCGGCCGCGTAGTTGACCTGCCCGCGATTGCCGGTCACGCCGGCCACCGACGCGATGTTGACGATCCGGCCGCGCCGCGTGCGGATCATCGGCAACAGCAGCGGCTGCGTGACGTTGAAGAAGCCGTTGAGCGTCACGTCGAGCACGCTGTGCCACTGTTGTCGCGACATGCCGGCCATCGGCGCATCGTCGTGAATGCCTGCGTTGTTGACGAGGATCTGCACCGGCGCATCGTCGATGAACGGCTTCAGCGCGGCGAGCGTCGCATCGGCGTCGGTCACGTCGAACGCGATCGCGTGCGCGGTGCCGCCGGCCGCGACGATCTGCTGCGCGACGGCCTCCGCCTGCGCGAGATGGCGGTTCGCATGGACCCACACTTCATGGCCGGCCTGCGCGAGCGCCGTGCAGATCGCCTGCCCGAGTGCGCCGCTGCCGCCCGTCACGAGCGAGCGCATCGAATTGCTCCGTTCATCGCGTTCCACCTCGATCGACGCGGCCGCGTATCGTCTGCCGATCGCGGCCGCCTGCCGTCCTCATCTGCGCGTCGCGCCCGTGCGCGGACGCCGTCACTTCGCGCGGTGCGCGGCGACGTACGCAGCCAGTGCACCGAGCGTCGCAAAGATCTTCTGGTTGTCCGGATTGTCCGAACGCAGCTCGAAACCGTATTTCTTCGAGATCAGCAGGGCGATTTCCAGGATGTCGATGGAGTCGAGCCCGAAACCCTCTCCATACAGCGGGGTCTCGGCCGTCACGGTGTCGAGCGTGACGTCTTCGAGATTCAATTCGCCGATGATCAGCGTGGCGAGCTCTTGTTCCAGTGCGTTCATCATGCGTGCGGGCAGGCGGCCCGTGGCAGCGGAAGGTGCCCGGAAACGGCAATCGCCATGCACGCCCGGCGCGTGCGAATCTCCGTCCCTCCGGCGTCTGCCGGCTTCCCCGCCTGCTTTATTTGGGGATCGTTTGTAAAAGTTACGCGGATTCTAGACGAACGGGTATCGGGCCGTATACCGCCAATGGTTACAGACTGGCGAGCCGGCTCCGCGGCCCGTTTCGGGACCCGAATGCACGAGACGCTTGAGCCGCTTCGGATGGAAATGGACCGACCCCGCGAAACCGTTCGTCCGGCGCCATACAATCGGTTACAAAACCCGTTCGCGCCCGCCCCGAACAGCGGTGCCGCGGCCCTAAAATGAGCGTGCCCGACCACCGGCCCGGACCCGCGTCCCGGCTGCCATTCATATGATGTTTGACGGCCCGACCACCGCGTCCGGCCACGATCCGCCCGATGTCGCCAGTCATGCCGCGCCCTTCCTTCCGCTCCGTTCCGGTTCGCCCGTCCGTCCGCTGCCGCCCGGCCGCCGGGCACGCGTTCGCGCGCCGCGTGTGCGGAGGCCGCCGATGAGCCGGCTGCTGCCCGTCGCGCGCGGCATCGCCGCGGTCGGCGCCGTCGCGGCGTACCAGGCCGGCGCGCACTACGCGGCCGCGACGCCCGGCGCGCACGGCTTCGGCCTCGCGATGGCGCTCGTGCCGCCGCTGCTGCTCGCATTCGGCGCGGCGCTGCGCTCGCCGCATCGGGCGTGGCTCGTGCCGGCGTGGCTGCTTGCCGCCGCCGCGCTATGGGTCGCGCGCGTGCCGCTCGCCCGGCATTTCGAATGGGGCCTGTATCTGGAACACGCGAGTTTCAACCTCGCGATGGCGCTGCTGTTCGGCCGCACGCTCGCGGCCGGCCAGGTGCCGCTGTGCACGCGCTTCGCGACGATGATCCACGGCGCGATCACGCCGGCCGTCGCGCGCTACACACGGCAGATCACGCTCGCGTGGACGCTGTTCTTCGTCGCGATCGCCGCCGTGTCGACGCTGCTGTTCGCGACCGCGCCGATCGTCACGTGGTCGACGTTCGCGAACTACCTGTCGCTGCCGCTCGTCGCCGTGATGTTCGCCGCCGAGCATGCGTGCCGGCGTTTCGCACTACCGCACGAACCGCGGCCGCGCATGGTCGATGCGGTGCGCGCGTATCGCGCGACGACGCACGCATCGCAGCCGTCACGATGAATTCACGGCCGGCGCGACGCGCCGGCCTTCGCTCCCGTTTTGACCGATTTATGCCGACTCACCCGCTGGTTTTCCATTCGTCGCCGGACCAGACGATCGCCTGGCGCGACGGCGCGCCCGTCACCGTGCGCGCGTTCGTCGCCGACGTCGCGCGCGTGGCCGCCACACTGCCACCCGGCGGCCACGTGTTCAACGTGTGCCGCGACCGTTACCGCTTCGCGGTCAGCCTGTGCGCGGCGCTCGTTGCCGGCAAGATCAGCCTGCTGCCGTCGACGCACACGCCCGAAATGGTCCGCCAGCTCGCATCGTTCGCGCCCGACGCGTTCTGCCTGCACGACGCGCCCGACTGCACGATCGACCTGCCGCGCTTCGCGTACCCCGATGCCGCCCCCGGCGAGCCCGCGAGCGATGCGCCGTTCGTCGTGCCGCAGATCGACGCGGCGCGAATCATGGCCTACGTGTTCACGTCCGGCTCGACCGGCGCGCCGGTGCCGCACCGCAAGACCTGGGGCTTCCTGGTCGGCTGCGTGCGCGCGGCGGCCGACCGCCTCGGGCTGCTCGACGGCCGTGCGGCCACGCTGATCGGCACGGTGCCCGCGCAGCACATGTACGGCTTCGAGTCGACGGTGCTGCTCGCGCTGATCGCCGGCCTCGCGTTCAGCAACCGCCAGCCGTTCTACCCGGTCGACATTCGTGACGAACTCGACGCGATCCCGCAGCCGCGCGTGCTCGTCACGTCGCCGATCCACCTGCGTGCGCTGCTGGCGGCCGGCCATGCGCTGCCGCCTGCCGCGCTCGTGCTGTCGGCCACCGCGCCGCTGTCGGAAAAGCTCGCGTGCGAAGCCGAGGCCGCGCTCGACGCGCCGCTCGTCGAGATCTACGGCAGCACCGAGACCGGCCAGATCGCGACCCGCCGCACGTCGCAAGGCGCGACCTGGACGTTGTTCCCGGGCATCCGGCTCGACGCGCGCGACGAACCGGAAAGCGACGACGGCGAGCCGACGATCTGGGTGTCGGGCGGGCACGTCGAAGCGCCCGTGCCGATGGGCGATGCGCTCGAACTGCTCGGCGACGGCCGGTTCCTGCTGCACGGCCGCAAGGCCGACCTCGTCAACATCGCCGGCAAGCGCACGTCGCTCGCGTACCTGAACCATCAGCTCAATGCGATTCCGCAGGTGATCGACGGCGTGTTCTTCATGCCCGACGAAGCCGCGCCCGCCCACGCCGGCGCGGGCCTCGAACCGGTCACGCGCCTCGTCGCGCTGGTCGTCGCGCCGACGCTCGCGGCCACCGATCTGCAGCGCGCGCTGCGCGAGCGGATCGATCCCGCGTTCATGCCGCGCCCGCTCGTGTTCGTCGACGCGCTGCCGCGCAACGAAACGGGCAAGCTGCCGCGCGACGTGCTCGCCGCGCTCGTTGCGCAACATGCGCGTGCTTCGGCCGCGCCGACGCCCGTGCGCGACCCGGCCGGCGCGCCTGCGCCCGCGCTCGGGTTCACGATCCCCGCCGATCACCCGGCGCTGCCCGGCCACTTCCCCGGCCATCCGGTCGTGCCGGGCGTCGTGCTGCTCGATCACGCGATCCACGCGATCGGTGCGGCGCTGGACCGCCCGCTGCACACGTGGCGGCTCGGGCCCGCGAAATTCCTGAGCCCGGTCGCACCCGGCGAACCGCTCGATCTCGCTTACGACGCCGCAGCGAGCGGTGCGATCCGCTTCACGCTGCGCGCCGGGGCGCGCGAGGTCGCGAGCGGCGTGCTGTCCGCACCGCCGGCCGCGCAGGATGGCGCGCAACCATGAAGCGCACCGCGTGGGCCGAACGCCAGGAGCGCAGCAACGCGGGCTTGCTGCGCGTGATGACGTGGATCTCGCTGCGCTTCGGCCGGCAGCGCGCGCGCGTCGTGCTGCACCTGATCGCGACGTATTTCGTGCTGTTCTCGCCGGTCGCGTGCGCAGCGTCGCGCGACTACCTGCGCCGCGTGCTCGGCCGCCCCGCGCGCTGGCGCGACGTGTACCGGCACGTGTTCACGTTCGCGGCAACGATCCACGACCGCATCTACCTGATGAACGGACGCTTCGACCTGTTCGACATCCGGCTGCACGGTGAAACGCTCGTCGACGACGCGCTCGCGGGCGGACGCGGCGCGTTCCTGATGGGCGCGCACCTCGGCAGCTTCGAGGTCGTGCGCGCGATCGGCCGCACGCACCCGGACCTGCGCGTCGTCGTGACGATGTACGAGAAGAACGCGCGCAAGATCAACGCGACGCTCGCCGCGGTGAATCCCGCCGCGCAGCCGGAAGTGATTCCGCTCGGGCAGGTCGACTCGATGCTGAAGGTGCGCGAGCGCCTCGACGCGAACTGCATGGTCGGCATGCTCGCCGACCGCACGCTGCTCGACGACGCGGCCGCGTCGCTGCGCCGGCTGCCGTTGCTCGGCGCGCCGGCCGCGTTCCCGCTCGGGCCGCTCTACATGGCCGCGATGTTGAAGCGGCCGGTGATCTTCATGACGGGCCTCTATCGCGACGGCAACCGCTACGATGTGCACTTCGAGACGCTCGCCGATTTCTCCGACGTGCGGCGCGACGCACGCGCGGCGGCCGTCGACGCGGCACTCGCGCGCTACGTCGCGCTGCTCGACCAATACTGCCGCGCGGCACCGTACAACTGGTTCAACTATTTCGATTTCTGGCAAGGCAGCGATGCCGCGACCGTGACCGTGACCGCACGCAGCGACGCGGCGCGCGCCGGTGCCGGCCTGTCCGCCACGAGGGATTCCGACGCATGACCGCCGTTCGCCGCTGCCTGCCCACGCTTCCGTCCGCGCTGCGTCGCGCCGTCCGCGCGCTGACCGTCGCCGTCGCGGCGACCACCACCGCGTTCGCGCTGACGGCCGGGCCCGCGCAGGCAGCCGACACGGCACCGGCGTGGAACCTCGACCGGCTGATGTCGACGCTTGCGCAACACAAGTCGGGGCGCGCGACGTTCACCGAGACGAAGACCCTGTCGATCGCGACGCAGCCGGTCGAATCGTCGGGCGAACTCGTGTTCGTCGCGCCTGACCATCTCGAGAAGCACACGCTGAGCCCGAAGCCCGAACACCTCGTCGTCGACGGCGACATGCTCACCGTCGAGCGCAACAACCGCAAGTTCACGCTCGCGCTCGCACGCTATCCGGAACTCGGCGCGTTCATCGACAGCATCCGCGCGACGCTCGCCGGCAACCGCTTCGCGCTCGAACAGGTGTACAAGGTCGCGCTCGCCGGGCGCGGCGACGACTGGACGCTGACGCTCACGCCGCTCGACTCGCGGATGCTGAAGGTCGTCAGCACGATCACGCTCGACGGCACGCGCGACGTGTTGCGCAGCGTCGCGATCCGGCAGGCCGACGGCGACCGTTCGGTGATGCGGCTGCAGCCCGTTCCGGCGAACCCGAACTGATGGACGAACGCACCCGCCCCCTCGCGTCACCGGTCGCGCGCCGCCTGCACGCGCTGCGGCAGCGCGCGGTGCTCGTGTGGCTGCTCGCGCTCATCGCGTGCGGCGTCGCGATCGGGCGCGCGCACTTCACGGCCGACCTGTCCGCGTTCCTGCCCAGCGCGCCGAGCGCCGGGCAGCGCGTGCTCGTCGACCAGTTGCGCGACGGCGTCGTGTCGCGTCTGATCCTCGTCGCGATCGACGGCGGCGATGCCACGACGCGCGCCGCGCTGTCGCGACGCGTCGCCGGTGCGCTGCGCACCGATCCGCAATTCGCGGCCGTTCACAACGGCGAAGCCGCGAACGACGCGCGCGACCGCCAGCTCATCTTCGATCATCGCTACCTGTTGAGCCCGGCCGTCACGCCGCAGCGCTTCAGCGCCGCCGGCCTGCATCAGGCGCTCGGCGACAGCCTCGACCTGCTGAGCTCGTCGGCCGGCCTCGTGGCCAAGGCGATGCTGCCGCGCGATCCGACCGGCGAAGTCGCCACGCTCATCGACCCGCTCGACAGCGCGGCCGAACCGGCGAGCCGTGACGGCGTGTGGGCGTCGCGCGACGGCACCCGCGCGGTGCTCGTCGTGCAGACGGCCGCCGCCGGTTCCGATACCGACGCGCAGGCCCGCGCGATCGACTCCGTGCGCCGCGCGTTCGCCGCCGCGCAGCAGGCCGTGCCGAACGCCGCCGCGGCCACGCTCGCGATGACGGGCCCCGGCGTGTTCTCGGTCGACACGCGCGACACGATCCGGCACGACGTCGAACGGCTGTCGACGGCGAGCGTCGTGCTGATCGTCGCGCTGCTGCTGACGCTGTACCGTTCGCCGCGCACGCTCGCGCTCGGCTTGCTGCCGGTGCTGACGGGCGTCGCTGCAGGAATCGCGGCGGTCAGCCTCGCGTTCGGCACGGTCCATGGGCTGACGCTCGGCTTCGGCACGACATTGATCGGCGAAGCCGTCGACTATTCGATCTACCTGTTCGTGCAGTCGGCGCAGGCCGGCACGCGCGGCACGGCACGCCCGGCCGACGCGACGCGCGCATGGGTCGCCGCGTACTGGCCGACGATCCGGCTCGGCGTGCTGACGTCCGTGTGCGGGTTCGCGTCGATGCTGTTCTCCGGATTCCCCGGCCTCGTGCAGCTCGGGCTGTATTCGATCGTCGGGCTGACGGCCGCCGCGCTCGTCACGCGCTTCGTGCTGCCGCACCTGCGCGGCGAGCATGTCGCGATCCGCGACGTGTCGCGTGTCGGCGCCGTGCTCGCGCGTGCGGCCGACGCCGCGCCGCGGCTGCGCTGTCCGCTCGCCGTGCTGGTGATCGCCGCGGGCGCGACGCTCGTGCTGCATCGCGACGGCCTGTGGAGCCGCGAGCTCGCCGCGCTCAGCCCGGTGCCGGCGCACGCGCAGGCGCTCGATGCGCGGCTGCGCGCCGATGTCGGCGCACCCGATGTGCGCTATCTCGTCGTGATTTCCGCATCGACCGAACAGGCCGCGCTCGAAGGCGCCGAGAAGGCGGCCGCGCAATTGCAGCCGCTGGTCGACCGTGGCGCGCTCGCCGGTTTCGAAAACCCCGCGCGCTACCTGCCGAGCGATGCCGCACAGCGCGCACGCCAGGCGAGCCTGCCGGATGGCGGTGTGCTCGCCGCGCGGATGCACGATGCGGTCGCGAACCAGCCGATCGCGGTCAAACCCGACCTGTTCACGCCGTTCATCGCCGACGTCGAGGCCGCGCGCCACGCCCCGCTGCTGACGCGCGCGGACTTGCGCGGCACGTCGATGGCGCTCGCCGTCGACGCGCTGCTGACCGAACGCGACGGCCGCTGGAGCGCGATGCTGCCGCTGCGCGCGCCGGACGCCGCCCGCGCCGCGCAACCGGCATCGAGCCTCGATGCCACGCCGATTCGCGAAGCCGTCGCCCGCGCGGGCGTGCCCGATGCGCTGTTCGTCGACATGAAGGCCGAAGCCGATCGCCTGTACGTGAGCTATGTGCACGAGGACATCCGGCTGTCGCTCGCGGGCTTCGCCGCGATCGCCGTGCTGCTGCTGATCGCGCTGCGCTCGCCGCGCCGTGTCATGCGCACGCTCGCGCCGCTCGTTGCGGCCGTGCTGGTCGTGACGGCCGGCTTCGCGCTCGCCGGCGTGCAGCTGACGATCCTGCATCTCGTCGGGATGCTGCTGATCGTCGCGGTCGGCTCGAACTACGCGCTGTTCTTCTGCAAGCGCGACGACGCGCAGCCCGTCACGCCGTACACGCTCGTGTCGCTGCTGATCGCGAACCTCGCGACGGTCGCCGGCTTCGGGCTGCTGGCGCTGTCACGCGTGCCGTTGCTCGAAACCTTCGGGCTGACCGTCGGCCCGGGCGCGATGCTCACGCTCGCATTCGCCGCGATTCTCGCGCCGCGTCCGGCCGAGGCTGCGGCCATCAACCGTCATCGAGGAAGCCGCGCATGAACGCGCCGTCGTCCGTTCCGTCGCGGCAGCCCGGCGATACGCGCCGCTGGAAGCCGACGCCGCTGATCGCGGGCACGGCCGCATTGCATGCGGGCGCGGCGGCCGCCGTCGTCGCGCAGCCGGCCGCGTGGCCGTGGGCGGTCGGTGGCGTGGTCGCGTCGCATCTCGCGCTGACCGCCGCCGGCCTGTGGCCGCGCAGCACATTGCTCGGCCCGAACTGGACGCGCCTGCCGGCCAACGCGGGCCGCCGCATCGCACTGACGATCGACGACGGCCCGGACCCGGACGTCACGCCGCGCGTGCTCGACCTGCTCGACCGTTACGACGCGCGCGCGACGTTCTTCTGCATCGGCGATCTCGCGCGCCGTCATCCGCGCTGGATCGAGGCGATCGTCGCGCGCGGTCATGCGATCGAGAACCACAGCCATCGGCACCGCCACACGTTCTCGCTGTCGGGGCCCGCCGCGCTGCGGCGCGAGATCGCGGCCGCGCAGCAGACACTGACCGAGATCGCCGGCACGCGCCCGCTGTTCTTCCGTGCGCCTGCCGGCCTGCGCAACCCGTTTCTCGAGCCGGTGCTGTGCGAACTCGGCCTGCAGCTCGCGAGCTGGACGCGGCGCGGCTTCGACACGCGCGCACACGATGCAGCAACCGTCACGCGCCGCCTGCTGCACGGCCTCGCGGCGCGCGACATCCTGCTCGTGCACGACGGCCACGCGGCGCGCGATGCGCGCGGCGAACCGGTCGTGCTCGACGTGCTGCACGCGGTACTGCGCGCGGCCGCCGACGCGCAATTGCACTGGACCACGCTGCGCGCGGCGCTCGCGCCGGAACCGCCCGGCGGGCCGGGCGAGCCGGCCGGTTCGGCACCCCCGTTTGATAAAATCTGACCTCGAACGGCGCGCCTGCCAGCCCTGCTGCGGCGCCCGTTCCGGCCACCGGATGCGACCCTCGTGAAACCTCTCCTGCTCTCGCACTTCACCGCCACCAGTTGCATCGGCCGCGGCCTCGATGCGACCCTCGATGCGCTGCGCGACGCGCGCGGCGGGCTCCAGCCCTGCGACTTCGAACGTGCGGATCTCGACACGTGGATCGGCGCGGTGGACGGCGTCGATGCGCAGCCCGTGCGGGCTGATCTCGCCGACTTCGAATGCCGCAACAACCGCCTCGCGCAGCTCGGCCTGACGCAGGACGGCTTCGACGCACGCGTCGCGGCGGCCGTCGCGCGCTATGGAGCGGCACGCGTCGGCGTGTTCATCGGCACGAGCACGGCCGGCATCCTCGAAACCGAACACGCATACCAGCGCCGCGATCCGGCGAGCGGCGCGCTGCCCGCCGACTTCCGCTACGCGCAGACGCACAACCCGTATTCGCCGGCCGCGTTCGTGCGCGCGTTTTTCGCGCTGCGCGGGCCGGCGATGGCGATCTCGTCCGCCTGCTCGTCCGGCGCGAAAGTGTTCGGCTCCGCGCGCCGCATGATCGAGGCGGGCCTGATCGACGCGGCCGTCGTCGGCGGCGTCGATTCGCTGTGCCTGACGACGCTGTACGGCTTCAATTCGCTCGAACTGCTGTCGCGCCAGCCGTGCCGGCCGTTCGACGTCGCGCGCGACGGCATCTCGATCGGCGAGGCCGCCGCGTTCGCGCTCGTCGAACGCATGCCCGACCCGCCCGCCGCACTCGACGCCCACGCGATCCTGCTGCTCGGCATCGGCGAATCGAGCGACGCGCATCACATGTCGTCGCCCCATCCGGACGGGCTCGGCGCACGCGTCGCGATCGAGCAGGCGCTCACCGCCGCCGGCCTCGGTGCGAACGATATCGACTACGTGAACCTGCACGGCACCGCGACGCCGAGCAACGACGCGGCCGAAAGCCGTGCGATCGGCGCGCTGTTCGCCAGTACGCCTTGCAGCTCGACGAAGGGCGCGACCGGCCATACGCTCGGCGCGGCGGGTGCGCTCGAGGCTGTCGTCGCCGCGCTCGCGCTGCGCGAGCAGTTCGTGCCGGCCGGCGTCAACACGACGCAGCCCGACCCGGCACTCGCCGCCGACTACGTGCTCGCGAGCCGCGATACACGCGTGCGCGCCGTCCTGTCCAATTCGTTCGGCTTTGGCGGCACGAATTGCAGCCTGATCCTCGGCCGCGCCGACCACGCCCGCCGTTGAGGCCCGCCATGACACTCACCGCCTTCATCGAAAGCATCGGCCTCATCGGGCCCGGATTGAACGACTGGCCGCACGCGGCCGACGTGCTCTCGGGCCGCGTACCGTATGCGCCTGCCCGCACCGAGCTGCCTCCCCCGGCCGGCCTGCCGTCGGCCGAGCTGCGCCGCACCGGCCCCGTCGTGCGCGCGGCGCTCGCGGCCGGCCACGAAGCGGTGGCCGCGAGCGGACGCGACGCCGCGACGCTCGCGACCGTGTTCAGCGCCTCGGGCGGCGACGGGCAGAATTGCCACGCGATCTGCGAGACGCTGGCCGGCGATGATCGCCAGCTGTCGCCGACGCGCTTCCACAACTCCGTGCACAACGCGCCGGCCGGCTACTGGAGCATCGCGACCCGCGCGATGGCGACGTCGAACGTGCTGTGCGCGCACGACGGCAGCTTCGCCGCGGGCCTGCTCGAGAGCCTGTGCCAGGTCGTCGTCGATCGCGTGCCGACGCTGCTGATCGCGTACGACACCGACTATCCGGAACCGCTGCGTACGGTGCGACCGATCGGCGACGCATTCGGCGTGGCACTCGTGCTCGCGCCCGAAGCAAGCGAACGCGCGCTCGCCCGCATCGACGTGCAGCTGGCCGACGCACCCGCCACGCCACTCGCGCACACCGAACTCGACGCACTGCGCGCCGGCAATCCGGCCGCGCGCGTACTGCCGCTGCTCGACGCCATCGCCGCGCGGCGTTCGACGCGCGTCGTGCTCGACTACCTGGCCGATACACGCGTGCAGGTCGACGTCGCGATGCCGGACACGTTCACGGTGCGCGCGTGATGACTGCGACGATCCCGCTCGCGCCGCCGCTCGATCACGCGTGGATCGCCGCGCACATTCCGCACGACGGCGCGATGTGCCTGCTGGATACGGTCGATGCGTGGGATGCCGCCTGCATCCGCTGTACCGCGACGAGCCACCGCGATCCGCACAACCCGCTGCGCGCATACGGCCGGCTCGCGTCCGTCTGCGGCATCGAATACGCGGCGCAGGCGATGGCCGTGCACGGCGCGCTGCTCGGTGCGCACGAAGCGCGCCCACGCGTCGGCTATCTGGCGAGCGTGCGCAACGTCGACGCGTTCGTCGACCGGCTCGACACGTTTGCGCAGCCGCTCGTCGTCGAAGCGGAACGCGTGAGCGGCGACGCCCGCTCGGTGCTGTACGGCTTCGCGCTGCGCTGCGGCGATCGCGTGCTGCTGTCCGGCCGCGCCGCGGTGATGCTCGACGCGTCGGCGGCCGGCGCGTTTCGCCCAGGCCCGGCACCGGCCGGCGATGCGAATCCTCGATGAAGCCGCTTACTCAAGAGAAGGAAACCAGGTCGTGAAAGTTCGTCAGTTCATTGGCACCGCGCTCGTTCTGGCGCTGATCAGCCCGATCGCGCACGCGGACATGTCGGAAGTGAAGCAGGACATCAAGCGCGATTCGAAGGAAGCCGCGCACAAGACCGGCGAGGCGGCCCGCAGCTTCGGCCACGCGACCGCGAGCGCCGCGAAGGCGGTCGGGCACGGGGTCGCACACGCATCGCGCGAAGGTTGGGATGCCACCAAGCGCACGACGAAGCGGATCTTCCACAAGAACGACTCGGGCGAGTCGGGTGGAAAGAGCGAAAAGAGCGATTGATCACGGGCATCGCGCGCATCGCCGGAGGCGTGCGCGCGATGCGTGACCGCTCGTCAATCCTGACGCGTCACTGCCGCAATGCCGCCGCTGTCAACGCGCGCCGCGCAGGCGGCGTGCCGGCCGGGTCCGCACGCGTGCGAAGCACCTGCCGTACGCGACGAGCGAGCAATCGCGATGATCGAAGTTCCGCAGCAGCCGCGCGCGGCGCCGCTCGAGCCAGTAGAGCGAGATCGCCATCGTCAGCGCGACGGCCAGCGCCGAGCCGCCGATCACGAGTCCCATCCAGGTGTCGCCCATGCGTTCTCCGGAATGCGAGGCCGAAACGGCGCGCCTGCCGCCGCTCCGGCACGGGATAGTGGGGAACGCGACCCGCTCGCGCGCGAACGCCGTGCGGGCCGCCACACGTCAATGCATGTGCTGGCCGCCGTTGATCGCGATGTTGGAGCCCGTCACGAAACCGGCCTCCTCCGAGCACAGGTAAGCCACCAGCGCGGCGACTTCCTCGGGCTTGCCGAGCCGGCCCGCCGGAATCTGCGGGAGGATCTTCGAATCGAGAATGTCCTGCGGGATCGCCGTGACCATCTTCGTCGCGAGGTAGCCCGGCGACACCGTGTTCACCGTCACGCCCTTGCGCGCGATCTCGAGCGCGAGCGATTTCGTGAAACCGTGCATGCCGGCCTTCGCGGCCGCGTAGTTGGTCTGGCCGACCGAACCCTTCGAGCCGTTCACCGACGAGATGTTGACGATGCGACCCCAACCGCGCTCGACCATGCTTTCACAGACCGGCTTCGTCATGTTGAACACGGAATCGAGGTTGGTGCGGATCACCGCATCCCAGTTGACCTTGTCGAGCTTGCGCAGCGTCATGTCGCGCGTGATGCCCGCATTGTTCACGAGAATGTCGACCGGGCCGACGTCCCGCGTGATCTTCTCGATGCATTGCTGGCACGAATCGTGATCGGCCACGTCCACCGGGTACGCGTGAAACTCGCGGCCGGCCGCGTGCATCTCGGTCAGCCAGCGGTCCGCGCCGGTATTGTTCGGCGAATACGTGACGACTACCCGGTGGCCCGCGTCGTTCAACCTGATGCTGATCGCTTCGCCGAGGCCGCCCATTCCACCAGTCACAACTGCAATTCGCTTAGTCATCCTATTAATTACCGACAAAAAAGTAATCGATCAAGGCGGAGCGGCGGCGTCGCTCAGGCTGCCGCCCCACCGCTTCGATGCGCAGCCGCCCGCATCGCGGGCACGGCGCGCACCGGCACCTCGCGCTTGTTGTTGACTGCTTGTCGTGCGCGAAAACCGCTTCGCCCGTGTGCGGCGCTGGCTGGCGCCGCACACGGAACGATTCGTCAGACCCTGCTCAGGCGCGCTCGACCGCGAGCGCGACACCCATCCCGCCGCCGATACACAGCGACGCCAGCCCGCGCTTCGCATCGCGCTTGGCCATTTCGTGCAGCAGCGTCACCAGGATCCGGCAGCCCGACGCGCCGATCGGGTGGCCGATCGCGATCGCCCCGCCGTTCACGTTCACCTTCGACGTGTCCCAGCCCATCTGCTTGTGCACCGCCAGCGCCTGCGCCGCGAACGCCTCGTTGATCTCCATCAGGTCCAGGTCGCCCGGCGTCCAGCCCGCGCGCTCCAGCG
>NZ_NKFM01000169.1:0-747 GCF_002223085.1 Burkholderia sp. HI2714
ATTACGGCCTGGGGAGTTACGCATTTTACGGCGAGAATGCAGCCGGCACGTGGGAGGTCTATGCCGTGAGCGGTGTGCCGACAAGTGCTTGTGTGGAGTATCAGCCGCAAGGCGGCACGCACGCTGTGGCCCTGAGTACGCCCCTGGCTGTGGAGTATCGCGTGATTGCGGCCAAGTAAGTTTTCGGAGATTTCTATCATGATCCCCTCATTTGCCTTTAAGACCGTTGCGCTAGTGATGCTCGTGTCAATTGCCGGCGTGTGCCGGGCTGACTCGCCCGAGCTTGTGGTTGGCAAGCAGCTTTCGGCTCAAGAGTTAGAGCGCCACTCCGATGCGCCTATTGTGGCGCTCGAAACGCATTCGTTCAAGGTGCTAGCCACTGGCACTCGAGCCAAGGCAAAAGGCGTACCCTCCAGCGCGGTGACGCAAGTCGTCAACGAGAGCGGTGTAGTGGGCGAAAGTCACAACGACGTGGTCGTCTCACAGGTTTCGGTCGATCGCGTGAAGCAGGCGGCGGCTGGGTTGTCACCTGCACCGACGTCGGCGCAGTATTACAGTCATATGAACATCAGTACGCTACACTTCGCTTCGTTCCAAGCAGCCGTGAGCGCACGCGCGCAGTTGAAGAAGGTCCTGCCTCAAGCGCGCGTGGATGTTCCCATCCGGTATGCTAGGTCCGTGGTGCGATGACTATCGGTAAGCGCCTCACGACGGCCGTCCGCGACACGATGCCCGCGTGAGGTGTGA
>NZ_NKFM01000170.1:0-737 GCF_002223085.1 Burkholderia sp. HI2714
CGCGCGGGCAGCCGCGTGATCGTGAAGGCCGACGGCGTCTACCTGTGGGACTCGGACGGCAACAAGGTGATCGACGGGATGGCCGGCCTCTGGTGCGTGAACGTCGGCTACGGCCGCAAGGAGCTCGCCGACGCCGCGTATCGCCAGATCCAGGAGCTGCCGTTCTACAACACGTTCTTCAAGACCACCCACCCGCCGGTGATCGAACTCTCCGCGATGCTCGCGGAAGTCACGCCGAAGGGCTTCAACCACTTCTTCTATTGCAACAGCGGCTCGGAAGGCAACGACACCGTGCTGCGCCTCGTGCACCAGTACTGGCGCGTGCAGGGCCAGCCGCAGAAGAAGTACGTGATCTCGCGCAAGAACGGCTATCACGGCTCGACGATCGCCGGCGGCACGCTCGGCGGGATGGGCTACATGCACGAGCAGATGCCGTCGAAGGTCGAGAACATCGTGCACATCGACCAGCCGTATTTCTTCGGCGAAGCGGCGGCCGGCGAAACGCCGGAAGCGTTCGGCCTGGCGCGCGCGCAGCAGCTCGAAGCGAAGATCCTCGAACTCGGCGCGGAAAATGTCGCGGCGTTCATCGGCGAGCCGTTCCAGGGCGCGGGCGGCGTGATCTTCCCGCCGTCGACGTACTGGCCGGAAATCCAGCGGATCTGCCGCAAGTACGACATCCTGCTGGTGGCCGACGAAGTGATCGGCGGCTTCGGCCGCACCGGCGAATGGTTCGCACA
>NZ_NKFM01000171.1:0-727 GCF_002223085.1 Burkholderia sp. HI2714
CAACTACCAGTCTGCTTCGAAGATCCTGTTTTTCTGTCATTGAGGTCTGAGTGAAAGTGTCCACGCGGACACCTAGCTTCTGACCTCTTGCCTCTCATTTGAAGGGCGTCATTTATGGACCGCATACGATCAGCTCGATGTAGGCGTTCGTGTAGGTTGGGGCACGCCCGGACACACCCGGCACATACGGCTGGGTGTTGATGAACAGCGCCTTCAGGTCGCCCTCCGGGCAGTAGAGGCTGAGCTGGCCTCGCCGCTTCAGGCTCTGATTGTAGGCGCGGGCGTTCGCGACCCGATACGTCGGTTTCGGGCGTTTGCGCGGCGCTCCGGATTTCAGGCTGGCTTTGTATGGCAATGAACGTTCACGAGGCATAGATCAATTGCCCTTTCTACTCGACCTCACGCTGCCGCGCAACCACCCCCTTCCGAACAAAGCCAACACCGTGATCGTCCATGAACAGCACGTAGCTCCGCTCGAACGCGATCGTGTAGATCATGCCGACGATGATCACGAGCGCCGCGACCGATGCAAGCAGCGGTGTACGCTGCCATAGCAACACGGTGACGATTGGTAGGGCCACCACGGCGAGCGCCAGTTGTTATGTCGCGACCTGTACGAGAATCGGCGTCGCGAGATATTCGGCGTGAGACAGCGGCAGGTGTCGCGCGTTCGGCGAGAAGAAATGCACTGCAGTTGAGCGCGAGACATGATGGGCCGCATGGCATG
>NZ_NKFM01000172.1:0-725 GCF_002223085.1 Burkholderia sp. HI2714
CTCATACACCGCCTCCAACGTCAGTTCCTGTCGTCTGGCGATCTCTTTCGCTCGCACGCCGTCGCTGAACATCAGAATCGTCCGCGACCGGTCTCGTATTCGCCAATCACGACGGCTTCTCGCCATCGCTTCAAGCTTTGTACGTTCTTCCTGCGTCAGTTCCAGCGCTTTCAATGCCATCAGCTTCGTTGCTCGTCCCGTCCAGTTCGAACCATGATTGTAGAGACATTTCATGTCGAAGGCTTATCGTCCACCGGGAAATGCAGCCGCTTCAGAACTTTCGCCACGCCAGGCGGCAACGCCTTCCCCGAAATGTGTTCCTTCTTCACCGGCACTTCGAGCAAATCTGCCTCTGTTTAATTTCGAGTGGGTGGTATCGTGCGTTTTTTCGCGTAGACAGGACGAAGGGTCATGCATAGCAAGCTGTTCGAAGCCGCATTGGGTGTGAGAGGTGGCGCCGCTTGTTCGGACAGGGTCCCGAGATTTTTAAGTGGAACCGTCGGAGCAGTCATGCTGCCGATTTGATCGCAGGCAGCGTCGCGAAGTATGCCTCATCCGGCGTCCGGTCTTCCAGACTCGAATGAGGTCGCCTTTGGTTATATAGGTTCATGTAGTCGCCGATCGAGCGCCGGGCGTGGCTGACCGACTCATAGGCCTTCAGATACACCTCCTCGTACTTGACGCTTCGCCACACGCGCTCAACGAACACGTTGTCGCGCCAGGCT
>NZ_NKFM01000173.1:0-716 GCF_002223085.1 Burkholderia sp. HI2714
CGGTCACCACGGTAGGATTCATGACTGGGGTGAAGTCGTAACAAGGTAGCCGTATCGGAAGGTGCGGCTGGATCACCTCCTTTCCAGAGCTTCTCGCACAAGTTGAGCGCTCACGCTTATCGGCTGTAAATTTAAAGACAGACTCAGGGGTCTGTAGCTCAGTCGGTTAGAGCACCGTCTTGATAAGGCGGGGGTCGTTGGTTCGAATCCAACCAGACCCACCATTGTCTGGCGGTAGTACCTGAGGCAAATCTGTACTCATGGGGGCATAGCTCAGCTGGGAGAGCACCTGCTTTGCAAGCAGGGGGTCGTCGGTTCGATCCCGTCTGCCTCCACCAATCTTCAATGACAAGCGTTCGAGTTGATTCGAGTCTTTGTCATTGGCGATTGAGCCAGTCAGAGTGATACGTAGTATGTATCGGCTGTCGTTCTTTAACAATCTGGAAGAAGTAAGTAATTTGGATAGCGGAAGCGTCTTGAGATGGACGTGGAAACTATCCGGGTTGTGATTGTATCGATGTATCTCAAGATGATTCGAACTCTATGTTTGACTCAATTGGAATACGGCACAACGCGAGAACTCAACCTGTAATGAGACAGACTCGTTATAGGGTCAAGCGAACAAGTGCATGTGGTGGATGCCTTGGCGATCACAGGCGATGAAGGACGCGGTAGCCTGCGAAAAGCTACGGGGAGCTGGCAAACGAGCTTTGATC
>NZ_NKFM01000174.1:0-640 GCF_002223085.1 Burkholderia sp. HI2714
TCGGGGCTGATCGTCAAAGGTCGGATCCCTCGATCTGATTCGCACTGCTTCCTTCAACGCCGTCCTCATACACGGCGGGTATCCGCTCGTCCGTGTTACCCAAAATCGGCGGTTTCTGAACCACGCCCAGTCGAATAGATCATGGGGCTCTTTCTACCGGACCCACGGTCGCCGCGCAAGGACCCTGCTGAACAAAGCCGCCTAATTGCGCCCACAACCAACTGAGCGCCCACCCTATCGAACAAAGCCATCAAATTAGGCTTTGTTCGGAAGGGGGTGGTTGCGCGGCAGCGTGAGGTCGAGTAGAAAGGGCAATTGATCTATGCCTCGTGAACGTTCATTGCCATACAAAGCCAGCCTGAAATCCGGAGCGCCGCGCAAACGCCCGAAACCGACGTATCGGGTCGCGAACGCCCGCGCCTACAATCAGAGCCTGAAGCGGCGAGGCCAGCTCAGCCTCTACTGCCCGGAGGCCGACCTGAAGGCGCTGTTCATCAACACCCAGCCGTATGGGCCGGGTGTGTCCGGGCGTGCCCCAACCTACACGAACGCCTACATCGAGCTGATCTATACGTTTTACCGGTTGTTTCGTTGGGCGATGCGTCAGATCACCGGCTTCATGGAAGAGTACTGGCGGCTG
>NZ_NKFM01000175.1:0-638 GCF_002223085.1 Burkholderia sp. HI2714
TCGCTGCGTGCGTTCCGCGACCTCGCCACGTCGAGCCGCTGACTTGACCATCGGCCGGCCCGCGGCACACTCCAATTCCCGCGTTCGACGATCTATGCCGTCCGTGTTGTTGCGCATTCCGGTTGTAACAGCACTCCATGAACAGATTGGAAACCTGCCCATGGACGGAAGCGAATCGTTGCAACTGGCGCGCCGATTTGAAGCACTGAATCGGCCCGGGTTTTTCGGAGACCTCATCCTTTGAGAGAATGGGGTCATGGAAATCTTAAAATCTGAAAGTAATGTAAAGAAGAAGGCGCAGCCGCAGTACTCGGCCGAGATGCGCGCGCGTGCCGTGCGCATGGTGTTGGACCACCAGCGGGAGTACGAATCGGAATGGGCGGCCATCAATATCGGGTTCGTTGACGTTGCTGTCGAATCTGGGGCGTGGTTCACTGCAGGGTTACACGAGGCGGGGCGCGGTGAGGTCGCGATGGTCGATAATCGGCGCTCACTTTTCAGTGAGGGGCGCGGATGAATCGATTGGCTGGCGCGGCGGCGCAACTGCCTGGGGAAACACGTAAGCACCTGGCGGTGCGGGCCTTGGCGGGCGGGCTCACGATCCGCGCGCTGGCTGATGGGCACGGCGTGAGCCGCAA
>NZ_NKFM01000176.1:0-629 GCF_002223085.1 Burkholderia sp. HI2714
CATCCTATTGTGCTTTTCCATCGCGGCGAATCCAATTCACTTGTTCGGACTTCATCGGTAATGGTGCCCGGAGCCGGAGTCGAACCGGCACGCGCCGATTAGAGCGCAGCGAATTTTAAGTCCGCGGTGTCTACCATTTTCACCATCCGGGCGGGTTGAATGACGCAGGCTGCAGGAATTGACGACACCTGACGATTACAAATCACCTGCTCTACCCGATGAGCTAAGCCGGTTGTTGGTGGGCCCGGCCGGACTTGAACCGGCGACCAGTCGATTATGAGTCGACGGCTCTAACCCACTGAGCTACAGGCCCGCGAGTGGGGTGGGCCTCCCGTGGCATACCACGCACTGCGAAGACGGGGGTATCGCAGTCGACCTGGAGGATCGGAGGCCCATTGGCGGAAACGACGAGATTCGAACTCGCGGACAGTCGCCCGTCGCCGGTTTTCAAGACCGGTGCCTTCAACCGCTCGGCCACGTTTCCGGTGGAGCGGGTGAAGGGAGTCGAACCCTCGTCATCAGCTTGGAAGGCTGTTGCTCTACCATTGAGCTACACCCGCAGCTGGCCAGCATTGTAGCGGTATCGATCAGATCACATCTGAAATTTGACGATTGTTAAGTGTTTCTGG
>NZ_NKFM01000177.1:0-619 GCF_002223085.1 Burkholderia sp. HI2714
CCGCGGACTTAAAATTCGCTGCGCTCTAATCGGCGCGTGCCGGTTCGACTCCGGCTCCGGGCACCATTACCGATGAAGTCCGAACAAGTGAATTGGATTCGCCGCGATGGAAAAGCACAATAGGATGTTTGAGCTTCCCCCGAAATTTCGCTCTCCAAGAGGTCGGGTAAACTCGACGGAATGGAAAGCAAAATGTTGAAGATACCGAAGCAGCAACACACGCCGGAATTTAGGACGCTTGCGGTGCAACGAGTGAAGGATGGCCAGAGTATTTCGGTGGTTGCACGGGAGCTTGGCATCTCGGAGCAGACGCTGCGCACGTGGGTCAAGGCCGCAGCGGCCGGAACGCTGAATGGTCCAGGCACGAAGGTCGTGACGCCGGAGCAGATGGAGCTCTCGCGGCTGAAGGCAGAGAATCGACGGCTGACGATGGAGCTTGAGATCGCAAAAAAAGCGGCGGCGTACTTCGCGCGGGACCTGCTGTGAAGTACGGGCGTGGTTCAGAAACCGCCGATTTTGGGTAACACGGACGAGCGGATACCCGCCGTGTATGAGGACGGCGTTGAAGGAAGCAGTGCGAATCAGATCGAGGGATCCGACCTTTGACGATCAGCCCCGA
>NZ_NKFM01000178.1:0-609 GCF_002223085.1 Burkholderia sp. HI2714
GCGCTGTCGCGCCGAACAGATCGATCACCTGCGCAGCAATGCCTTCACGATTGCGATGCGCGAACAGCGGCGCCATCGTAGCTTCGAGCTGCGCCCACGGCATGCGCGTCGCGAGCACCGCAAGCGGATGGCGCAGGTCGATCATCGAATCAAGGCGGCTTCGGAAGAAATCGTCGGTCATGTCGGCGCGCTCCAGCTCCCAGGTTCTAAATCAGATCGATATTCGTTCTGGGAGTTCGCAGCATATCCGGCTCCCGGCAATCCCTTGCAGGGCTTGGTTCCACTATGTTTTGCATGTCCGACTACTTTTGCCGATGCCATTCGCTGGCCCGGCCAAACTTCATGCCGCTGCTGTCGACGATCAGGCTGATGGCCTCGCCGTTGCGCAGGCGATCGGCCACGCGCTGGCAGCGCTGTTTGACCTGAACCTCGAGCGTGCGAAACTGCTCGCTGAGCAACCTGAGCTTCCCCCGAAATTTCGTTCTCCAAGAGGTCGGGTAAACTCGACGGAATGGAAAGCAAAATGTTGAAGATACCGAAGCAGCAACACACGCCGGAATTCAGGACGCTTGCGGTGCAACGGGTGAAGGATGGCCAGAGTATTTCGGT